>CAXTDP010000030.1:0-18818 GCA_964242295.1 uncultured Acetobacteraceae bacterium
CCCAGCCGGTCCAGGCCCGCGTCGTCTAGGGTGGGGCGGGTCCGGGTGAAGGTGATCGGGTCCATGGCGTGACCTTCGTCATAGCTGCCAGGCGGCGGCGCCGGTAGCTGCGGCCTTCACAAAGGACCGGCGCCCCTGTCATAGGGACCCGCTGCGACAGGAGAGTCCCTTGGCCCGCCACGAACCGGCAGCCCGCCCTGTGGTGGTGACAGTGCAGGCGGCCTCGACCCCCGAGGAGATCGGGCTGGGGTGGGAGACGCTGGCGGGTGCCGGGTTCCAGTCCAGCCGGGCCTGGTATGAGGCCCTGCTGGCGGCGGCGCTGCCGCCCGGCGCGCGGCCGCAGTTTTGGATGGTGCGCAATGCAGGGCGTCCGTTGCTGCTGCTCCCGATGCTGGCCGGGCCGGGGCAGCATCTGAGCAGCCTGACTACCGCCTACACCACCCTGTTCCAGCCGTTGGTCGCGCCGGGCATGACGGCCGGCGAACTGCATGCCGCCGGCGCGGCGGCGGGCCGCTTGGTCCGGGCCTACCCGTATGCCGTGTTGGAGGCGCTTGACGCCGACTGGCCCGGCCTGGCGCCGCTTTTGGCCGGGCTGCGCTCGGCCGGGCTTGGCGTGCGCAACTACCAGCATTTCGGCAACTGGCACGAGCCTGTGACCACTTGGGATGGCTATTTGGCGTCCCGGCCCGGCCCGCTTCGTGAAACGATCCGGCGCAAGTCCCGGGCCTGCGCCCGCAACCCTGACATCCGGATCGAGGTCGTGACCGGCGGCGAGGCGCTCGGCCCGGCGCTTGCCGCATACGAGAGCGTCTATGCCCGGAGCTGGAAGGAGCCGGAACCGTCGCCGGACTTCACTGCCGCGCTCCTGCCCCGGGCGGCAGCGGCCGGAGTGCTGCGCCTGGGGGTGGTGTGGGCCGGCACCCAGGCCATAGCGGCGCAATACTGGACCGTCGCTGACGGCGTCGCGACGGTGCTGAAGCTCGCCCATGACGATGCCTGGCGGGCGCTGTCGCCGGGCACGGTGCTGACCGCGCACATGATCCAGCGGCTGATCACGGCCGAAGGGGTGCAGGAGCTGGATTTCGGCCGCGGCGACGATCCTTACAAACAGTCCTGGGCCGGCATGCGGCGTCAGCGCATGGGGGTGCTGCTAGCCTCCATCCGGCAGCCCCGGGGCATGGCGGTTTTGTTGCGTCACGACATCGGAACTGTCTTGCGTCGGGTGCGGCGTCTTGCTACCACGGGCTAAATGTAAAATTTACCGACATAATTTTACTATATAAATAGTCACAGACCCGGAATATCGCGTGTTGGCGGGCTTGTGATGTCGCCGGGTGCCGCCGCGTCAAGATATCGCCACAAAACGGCGCTTGAAGCCTTGGCGGTCAGGACCGGTTCACTGAATGGGTAGGGGTTGCATATGTGCGGCATCGTCGGCGTGATCGGGGCTGAGCCTGCGGCTCCCTTGTTGCTGGAAGCGCTGCGGCGTCTGGAGTATCGCGGCTACGACAGCTCCGGCATCGCCACTCTGGTTGACAATGGCATTGAGCGCCGGCGGGCGCCGGGCAAGCTGGTGAACCTGGCCGAGGCGCTGCAACTTGACCCGCTGCCCGGCATCACCGGCATCGGCCATACCCGTTGGGCAACGCATGGCGCGCCGACGCAGCGCAATGCCCATCCGCATGGCACCCCGCGCGTCAGCGTCGTCCATAACGGCATCATCGAGAACCATGCCGAACTGCGTGCCGAGCTTGAAGCCGAAGGCCAGGTGTTCGAGACGGAAACCGACACGGAAACCGTTGCCCAGCTCGTGGACCTGAACCTGCGGCTCGGCATGGCGCCGGTGGACGCGGCACGTGAGGCGTTCCGGCGCCTGGAGGGGGCTTATGCGCTGGCCCTGGTGTTCGCCGGGCATCCCGAGCTGATGGTGGGGGCGCAGCACGGTGCGCCGCTTGCCGTCGGTTTCGGCGATGGCGCCATGTATCTCGGCAGCGACAGCCTGGCGCTCGCGCCGCTGACCCGGCGGATCGCTTACTTGCAGGACGGCGACTGGACGGTCCTGACGCGTGAAGGGGCGGTGTTCTTCGGCCCGGCCGGGCAGGAGGTGACGCGACCCATCCGGCTGACGGTTCAGACCGGCGCCGTGATCGGCAAGGACGGCTACCGCCACTTCATGGAGAAGGAGCTGCACGAGCACCCCGCCGCCATCGGCCAGACGCTCGCGCGGATGCTCGATCCGGCGACGCGGGCCGTGGCCCTGCCGGAGCTGCCGTTTGCCTGGGCGGACGTGCCGCGGGTGTCCATTGCGGCCTGCGGCGGGGCTTATTTCGCCGGACTTGCAGGGCGGCACTGGATGGAGGAGCTGGCGCGGCTGCCATCCGACATAGATTTCGCAAGTGAGCTGCGATACCGCGCGCCGCCGATGCCGCGGGGCGGCGTCGGCCTGCTGGTGAGCCAGAGCGGGGAAACAGCCGACACCCTTGCGGCCCTTCGCTACATGCGCTCCGCCGGCCAGCATGTGCTGTCGGTGCTGAACGTGCCGGAAAGCACCATGGCGCGCGAAAGCGACGTCGTGCTGGAAACGGTGGCCGGCCCTGAGATCGGCGTCGCCAGCACGAAGGCGTTCACGGCGCAGTTGACGGTCATGGCGTGCCTGGCGATCGGCGCCGCCCGCGCCCGCGGCACGATCACGGAAGCCCGAGGAGCCGCATTGGTCGCAGCACTGCTGGAACTGCCGTCGCGCGCTGCGGAGGTGCTGGCAAATGCCGAGCCGATCCAGCGGCTTGCGGTCCGCATGGCGGAAGCGCGTGACGTGCTCTGCCTAGGGCGTGGCGCCTGCCACGCCATCGCGCTTGAAGCGGCGCTGAAGCTGAAGGAAATCTGCTACATCCATGCGGAGGGCTACGCCGCCGGCGAGATGAAGCACGGTCCCATCGCGTTGATTGACCGGCAGGTGCCGATCCTGGCCGTGGCGCCGTCCGGTCCGTTGTTCGAGAAGACCGCGTCCAACGTCCAGGAGGCCGGCGCGCGCGGCGGACAGATCGTCGTCCTGAGTGATGGCGCGGGCTGTGCCAAGCTGCAGGGCATCGCCGCCGAGGTGATCGAACTGCCGGCCGTGGACCCCTTTGTCGCCCCCATCCTGCATGCAATCGCCGTGCAGATGCTTGCATATCATACCGCCGTATTGCGCGGCACCGACGTGGACCAGCCACGAAACCTGGCAAAGAGCGTAACTGTTGAATGATGGCGCTGTAGTTAGCCGGCGGGGCAAAGGATAAAACGGGATGAACTATCTAATTACGGGCGGCGCCGGCTTCATCGGCTCGCACCTTGCCGACCTGCTGTTGTCGCAGGGACATGGCGTGCGTGTGTTGGACGATTTCTCGACAGGCAAGCTGCAGAACATTGATGGCCGATGCGACGTCATCCGTGCTGACTGCCGCGACATGCTAACGTTGCGACGGGCTATGGCGGGCACCGCAGGCTGCTTTCATCTGGCGGCCATCGCTTCGGTTGCCCGGGGCAACGAGGATTGGACCGGCACGCATGGTGTGAACCAGGGCGCCACGGTTGCGGTGCTCGACACGGCGCGGGCGCTGGGCGGTCTGCCTGTTGTTTATGCATCGTCTGCTGCCGTTTACGGTTCGTTGGAGGGCACGGCGTGCGAGGATGATGCATTCCCGGTGCCGCGAACGGCCTATGGGGCGGACAAGCTCGGGTCTGAGCTTCACGCGCGTGTCGGTGCGCAGGTGCACGGCGTGCCGTCAGTCGGGTTCCGGTTTTTCAATGTTTACGGGCCAAGGCAGGACCCAGCTTCGCCCTATAGTGGGGTGATTTCCATTTTTGCCGATGCGATCGGCAATGGCCGGCCGATCACCATGCATGGAGATGGGCTGCAAACGCGCGATTTCATTTTCGTCAGCGACGTGGCTGCGCACTTGGCCGCTGGAATGCGGTATTGCACGGCGGCGCCTACGGGCGCCCATGTGCTGAACGTATGCACCGGGCACGAAACGTCGGTGATGGATTTGGCTCTGCTCATCGGGGAAGTCAGCGGCCGTGTACCGGTCATACGGCGGGGAGCATCCAGGGCAGGGGACATTGCGCGGTCTGTTGGCTCGCCGGAACGCGCGCGTGCGGTGTTGGGCATGCAGGCGACGGTTGGCTTGCGCGCCGGGTTGCGCGAGACTGTCGAGACCTTGGCTGCGCGCTGGGTTGCCGTGGGCGCTTGACCGGATTGTTAACTTTTAGACGTTGGCTGGTCCTCGTCTTTACAAAGCGCCAACTAAGATGGTATAGACCAACTTCGGTTCAAGGCGTGTAGCTCAGTGGCAGAGCGCTGCCATTACATGGCAGAGGTCGGGGGTTCAACTCCTTCCGCGCCTACCAGCCCCAACAAGAACCGTACCGTCGCATGAGGACGAATAAGATGCTCCGTCGCAGGGTTGTCCCCAAGATTGCGTCCGCCCTCATGCTGCTGGGTATCTCAGCTTGCGGCCCGCGGGCGCCTGATCCCGGCCTGTTGGCGGGGCGTGGTCCCGCGGCAAGTTCGGCCTATCTGATTGGTCCGGGCGACACCCTTAGCGTCTTTGTTTATCAGGCGCCTCAACTGAGCGTGCCGAGCCTGCAGGTCCGCCCGGACGGACGAATTTCAATGCCGTTGATCCCGGACATCATCGCCGCTGGCAAGACGCCGACCGCGCTTTCCAAGGACATCGAGGACAAGCTGAAGGAATACGTCAAGCAGCCTAACGTCTCGGTGATCGTGAGCGGCTTCATCGGCCCGCTGGATAGGCAGATCAAGGTGATCGGCGAAGCGACGGAGCCAATGGCGCTGCCTTACCGCGACGGCATGTCGGTGCTGGACGTCATGATCCAGACCAAGGGCCTGACGCGCTACGCCGCCGGCAACAGCGCCACCATCGTCCGCACGGCCGCAGGACAGCGGCAGGTCATCAAGGTGCGTTTGAGCGACCTGCTTAGGGACGGCGACATCGGCCAGAATGTGGCGATGTTGCCCGGCGACACCCTGATCATCCCGCAAAGCTGGTTTTAGGGTTCCATCATGCTGCATATCCCGGCGATCGTACGGAAATACCTCAACCTGGCGTGGCGGCAGCGCTGGCCAGCCGTGCTGTTCACATGGCTGGTTTGCACGGGCGGTTGGGTCCTGACTTCAACGATCCCCAACACCTATGAGGCCAGCGCGCGGCTGTATGTGGATGCTGACACTGTGTTGACGCCCGTCTTGGGATCGTTGGCGGTGGGCAGCAACTCAGCCGCCCAGCTCGATGTGCTGCAACGGACGTTGCTGAGCCGCCCAAACCTGGAAAAGCTGATCTCCAAAACGGCGCTGGAACTGGACATCAAAGGCCCGGCTGACCGCGAGCGCATGGTCGAAAACCTGGCCTCGGCGATCAGGATCACTCCACAGACTCGAAATCTGTTCACCATCAGCTATCGCAACGCATCGCCGCAGCTTGCCTACGAGGTCGTTCGGTCGGTGTTGACCACGTTTGTCGAAAGCAAGACGGGCAACAACCGCGTTGACATGGATAACGCGGCACGGTTCCTGGACAAGACGATTGCCGAGGATGAGCGCCGGTTGCAGGATGCGGAGCGTCGCCGGGCCGATTTCAGGGCAAAGTATGTGGATGTCCTGCCCGCAGCCGACGGCGGGGCGTCGCGGCTTGAGGCGGCTCAAGGCCAGGTGCGCGATCTGACTGGTCAGTTGCAGGACGCAGTTGCCCGGCGCGACACCCTGACGCGCGAGTTGACTAGCACGCCGCAGCAGATCGTGACTGAAACGGACGGCGGCTTCGGCGGCGGCAACGCCCGCTTGCGGGATGCTGAGCGGGTGTTGCAGGAGCTACGCACCCGCTACACCGATCAGAGTCCCGACGTCAAAAGCCAGCTTGCCATCATCGGAGCCATACGTGCGGGCAAGGTGGATCCGGCGCAGGACGGATCGAGCTACTCTGCGCCGCGCAGCCGCACGGCGTCCAACCCGGTTTATGAAAGCCTGAAGTCCCGTCTGGTGGACAACGAGTCGGTGATCGCTTCCCTGACCCGTCAAGCCAATGACGCCACCAAGGAACGCAACCGGCTTGAGGCCATCGCCCGGGGCGCTCCGCAACTGCAAGCCGACTATGCCAACGTGAACCGCGATTACGAAGTGGTGCAGCGGCGTTACACGGACCTTCTCGGCCGGCGTGAATCGATGCGGCTTTCCACCGCAGCGGATCTGGAAGGCGACAAGGTAAAAGTCCAGATCATCGACCCGCCGCAAGTCCCACAGAACCCGATTGCGCCGAAGCGGTTTTTGCTGACATCCGGCGTCCTGCTGGCAGGACTGGCTGCTGGATGCGGCTTGGCGTTTCTGTTGACGCAGCTTGATCAATCGTTTCATACGGTTGATGATCTTCGTAATCTTGGCTTTCCGGTCGTGGGCGGAGTCTCGATGTTGCCGGCGGCTATTCCCGCAATGCGGCGGTTGCTGTCTGCTAGCCTGTTCGCCGCGGCGCTAGCCTTGCCGTTTGTCGCCTATGGCGGCTTGGTGATGCGCCTCTCCAAGGTGGGGCTGCTAAGTTAACTCAAACTCCGCGGTTTAACCTCATTCCAGCAATGATTGATTAATCTCAACGAGTGAGACTGGTCTCTCATTACTGGAGACCATGATGACACCGATCCAAGGTTACCGTGTCTCGTCACAGGAACTCGGCCGCCACACGGACCTGCAGGGTTACATGGAGCACGGGGAAGTCGAACGGCTTCGTCCATCCCTGGCAATGCCGCTGATCGCAGGCCTATCAACAGCTCTATGGGCCGCGATCTGGTACGTCGCGCGTGGTTCGATGGGCTGGTAAGCCGCGGGAAGAACTGGCGGGAGGTCTCGCTAGGTCTCGGACATCCGGCTATAACTGCGTCCCTCCGCCAGCATGTCTGCGGGATAGGATCTCTTCCATGCATATACCTGCCGTGGCGTCGTGCCGCTTCATTGCGGTCGTTTCTCCAGATGCCGGAAACTGCGTTGCTGGTCCAAATCCAAGCACTCTGCCGCGGAGGGTGCAGTGGGCAGGGAAGCGGCTGTGATCCATCAAGGCTGGCCCTAGGTGGCTGCAATGGCCGGAGCCATCCGACAATGCATCGTCTTGGTTGGCGGTCTGGGCACGCGCCTCGGGTCGCTGACGGCTACCGTGCCAAAGCCGATGCTGCCGGTAGGCGGGCGCCCGTTCCTGGCCTGGGTGTTGCGCGAGGCACTGCGCTACGGCGCTACCGATATCTTGTTGCTGACCGGGCACCTATCCGAGAAGATCGCCGGGGGATTGCAGGACCTTTGCAACGGGTTGCCGCACCCCGTCCGGATCACCATCAGCCAAGAACCGGCTCCGGCCGGAACTGGCGGGGCGCTGCACCATGCCGCTCCTCATCTGCAGGACCGCTTCTTGCTGCTCAACGGCGACTCCCTGTTTGATGGCGACCTGCCGGCTGCCCTTGGGGCGGAGGACAGTCCGGACGTGGTCGGGCGGCTGCTGCTGCGAAGGGTGGCGGACGCCTCGCGGTATGGCGTCGTCGAGCTGGACGGCCAGCGGATCACCGCGTTCAAGGAGCGCGGCGCCGCCGGAAAGCCTGGCACCATCAACGGCGGCATCTACTTACTGGACCGCCGCATCCTGGACTGGACCAGCAGCAATTGCTCCCTGGAACGGGACGTGCTGCCACGCGTGGCTGCGGCGGGGTTGCTGCGGGGGACGGAAAGCGATGGCTGGTTTGTTGACATCGGCGTTCCAGAGGACCTAGCCCGTGCCGAGCAGGAAGTGCCGTCCCATCTGCGCCGTCCCGCCCTGTTCCTGGACCGGGACGGCGTGTGCAACGTGGACCACGGCTGGATCGGAACTCGGGAGCGGTTCGAGTGGATGCCCGGCGCGATCGAAGCGATCACGTCGGCCCACCAGCGGGGTTGCTATGTGTTCCTGGTGACCAACCAATCCGGCGTCGCGCGTGGACTTTACTCGGAAACGGATGTGCAGGCGCTGCACCGCTGGATGCTCGACACGGTGCTGCGGGCCGGGGGAACGCTGGACGACGTGCGTTACTGTCCCTTCCATCCAGCGGCTGTGCTGCCCGGCTACCGGCAGGTCCATCCCTGGCGCAAGCCGGCGCCTGGCATGGTGCTGGACCTGATCCGTGGGTGGGACTTGGACCGGGACCGGTGCGCTTTGGTTGGTGACCAGCCCACCGACATGGAGGCCGCGGCCGCTGCAGGCATTGCCGGGCATCTTTACCGAGGTGGCGACCTCAAAGCCTTCATCGCGCCGATTTTGGACCGGATCGCGCGACCCTGAGCTGGATCACCGGCAACGGCAGGTGCCCCTGCTAGTTGCCAGCTATCTTGCTGGCATCCGCAACGGCCGACGTCAGGTTCTGCTGCGCATTGATGAACGTCCCGATCAGGTCCTTCGCACGCTGGCGGTCTGCGGCGGTGGAATGCCCGCCCAGGCTGGGGGTAACTGCCATCAGCAGCGGAAGGTGCGAGGAGCCGTGCAGGCTGTCCCAAGCCAAACGCATGCGGCCAGCCAGCCCGCCCTCGGCTGGCACACCGTTCACCCAGGCGCCGATGCCCACGATCAGGTCGGGCTCCCGGCTTTCAAATACCGACCAGCGCCCGCTGGTTGGCGAGGCGCTGCGAACCGGCGACACGGCGGTGTCCTCCGCGCCGGGCGGAATGGCGAGACGGGTGCGCTCACGCTGCAGCCGGTCAGGAGGGGCAAGGTATGGCAGGACGATAACCGTAACGGTCAGGCTCCGACCGTCTTCGCACCGGTATTCGGTCCGGACTTGTCCGTCCATTGCCGGAAGGGGATTGGCCGGCACGCAGCCTGGAGGCGGTGTCAGCGCCAGGGTGGCCGCGGTCCCCGGTGGGGCGCTTCGCTGGTTCAACAGCGCCGCCGCAGCCGGGCCGGCAGCGCAAATGCTGACGACGGCAACGGCCGGCCACAACGGCCATCCCGGCAGAATTGGTGCTGGCTGTAGCGGCGGTGCAGCCCGGGGAGCCTGCCGCCACGGCATCCCGGCCGCGACCAGCAGCAACATGACAACGGAGAAAAAGCCCCAGCCGTATATGATGTGGTCGGCCACGGCAGCCTCTGCGCTGCCCAGCACGTTGCCGAGGACGACGATGCCCAACGCCCGGATTCCGTTGGCCAGGATGGGGACGACGATCGAGGCCGCGATGAAGGCAACGCGACGCCCGGGACTGTGGTAATTCAGCAATGCGTAGAACACGCCGAACGCCACTGCGGCCACCAGGAAGCGAAGCCCGGCGCAGGCCTCCGCCACGTAGAAGCTGCCGGCTGAAATCTCGATCGTCAGGTTGGTGATGTAGGCCGGTATGCCGAGCAGGTGCAGCCCGACGGCGATGAAGCCGGCGGTGAAGCTTTGCAGCGCCGGTGTGATGAATGCCCCGAATGGTACCAGGAACACTAGGAACAGCAGGGGGCCGGACAGGGCCATGAACATCCTGCGGCCCAGCAGGGTCAGGAACAGCACCTCCAGCCCAGCCAGTGCCGCGAGCTGCCGCCCTTCCATGATCCCCAGCCGCTCCGCCGCAAACCATGCCGCCGCCGCTGGCACCGCGAGCACGGCGAACCCCGGTGTCGGGCGTGGCTGCAGTCCCCGCAGCGAGTCCCGTCGGTCCCATACGAGGTAGGCCGCCATCGGCAGCACGAGGAAGCAATGCCCGTAGGCGGTCGAGACGAGCCAGACGCCGACCGCCGCCTGGCACTCCGGCAGGAACAGCAGGCCGAACAGCAAAGTTCCAGCCGCCAGCCCCACCATGACCGGCATGAAGGTGGAGCGGACGGCGGCAGAATGAGTCGTTACGGACATAGCTCAGTCCTTTACCATGTCCATGCCGGCAACGGCAGGGCGGAACGCTACCAATGAAGGCTGGGCTGTCGAGAGCTACCCGTGGCTGGCTTAGCCGACGCCGCGCACGATGTGCGGGCCGACCAGGTTCGCGACTGGAAGCGGCAGCCGCTTCCAGGCGGCGATGAACAGCCGATATTTCGGGTTCAAAGGGTTGTGGTCCGGTATGGAGCCGCCTGGCGCCACGCGGTATCGGTAGGCAAGGGGCGCGGGGGTGAAGCCCCAGTTCTTCTTGAACGAGAACGCGCCGGTGCCGGCCTTGCTGCGGCCGAAGTCGAACAGGCGGCATCCCCGCGCCGCGGCATGGCGCATGACCTCCCAATACATGAAATCATTGGCATGGCACGTGCGCGCCGCCGCGGTACCGCCGCCATAGTAGGGCAGCACCTCGTCCCGGTCGTAGAAGTTCATCACGGCACTGACGGGCGTACCGTTGTTGCACACCGTCAGCACGTCCATGCTGCCGCGGAACGTCTCCGCCAACAGCCGGAAGTAACGGCGGCTGAACACGGGGGTGCCCAGGTTGCGGACGCTTTCGGCATAAACGGCGTGCAGGCCGTCCACGTCCTGCGACACGGTGCTGGTCAGTCCCTGCTCGATGCCCTTGCGGACCACTGCGCGCTGCTTGCGGGGGATCGCTTTCAGGTTGGCGTCATCGTCCCCAGTGATTGCCCGGCGGAAGGTTACGTAAAGCCCGTCCCGAGTCTGCCAGTCCTCCTCCGGCAGCCAGCCCTCGGGCAAGGGATGCAGGAAGCGGAACTCGGCCGAGGCCGCACCGGTCTGCGCCATCACCGCCGCGGCATGGGCTTCCAACGCGATAGCCGAATCGCGGTCAGCCGCAAGCGGGCCGCCGTAGACGCAGAACGGGACAGACATCACGCTATTGCCGAACAGGCGGGTTTTGACGTGCGCCAGCGGGAGCACGCCCGTCACGGCGCCATCCTGCTCCGCCATCGCGTAGTGCGCGGTGTGCCCGAACGCAGTCTCCAGCACCCCGGCCCACGCCGCGCGATGGAAGAAGGTTCCGGTCGGCATTGCCGAGACGAACCGATCCCAAGCCGGCGCCGAGGCCTGGTCAAGCAGACGAACCTTGACGGCCAAGGTTAGATCCCGGCCAACGCCGGCGCGAAAACCCGGTCCATGCGGTCCCAGGTGAAGTCCCGCAGCAACCGCTCAAGCCGGCATTGCATGGCGGGGATGTTCACGTAGTGGCGAAACTGCGCCATCCGGCCGGCATGCTGCATACGCGGCTGCCCGGGGTCCACCTCCCAGGGATGGAAATAGAATACGCCCGCCGCATGCTCCGCCCGGTGGTAACGGCGCAGCAGCGTCCGGAACAGGGGATAAGGCATAAGGCGGAAGTAGCCGCCGCCAGCGCAGGGGACGTTGCGCCCCATCACCCGCACCGTGGTCATGGGGATTTCCAGCAGCGGTCCAGAGGCCGGCCGATACGGAAAGCGTGGCGCATCCGGCACGCCATACAGGTCGTGACGCACCGGGTAGATGCTGCTGCTGTAGCGGTAGCCCTCCTCCGCTAGCACGTCGAACGCCCAAGGGTTGCGCGGCCCGATGGAGAAGGTGGGCGCGCGATAGCCCGCGACGGCAACGCCGCCCAGGTCCTCAAGCACCTGCTTCGCCCGGCGCACGTCCTGCCTGAACTCCTCTGGTGTTTGCCCGTCCGCGCGGGCATGGCCATAGCCATGGCTCGCCAGCTCGTGCCCGCCAGCGACGATGGCGCGGACGACGGCGGGATGGCGGTCGGCGATCCATCCCAGGGTAAAGAAAGTGCCGCGCACCCCAGCCTGGTCGAAGGCGGCGAGGATACGGTCCATGTTCGCCTCGACTCGGCAGGGCAGGGAGTCCCAGGTCGCACGGTCAACGACCCCGACGAACGCCTGGACTTGGAAGTAGTCTTCCACGTCCACGGTCATGGCGCCGGTCGCGTCGGCCGTATGGGCCTTGGGTGGTGTCATGCCTCCAGTCCCAGCATCTGCGACAGGCGCCGGAATACCTGATCCCGCTCGGCCATCTTGCTCTCGAGCGCAGCTACCCGTTCCGTCAGTGCGCTGGCGGCGAAATCGGTGGTCATGGCCGTCTGGGCATGGGACGTGTCCGAACTCGATGCGAGCGGCGGACCCTCATTGCCTTCGAGGTCTTGGGACAGTTCCTGGGCCGTCGCCTCGACCACGGCGTCAGTGATGTCATGGGTTTGTTCCAGCACGCCATAGAGCAGGACACGGGAACACAGCCGGTTGATGCGCCGGGGTATGCCGCCGGTGCGGTCATAGACCGCTGCGAACGCATCGTTGGACCATTGCGGATCGCCGGCCCATCCCACGGCCGTCAGCCGGTGCTCGATGTAGGAGCGGGTTTCCTCGGCGCTGAGCGGACCAAGATGGTAGCTGGTCAGCACGCGCTGGCGAAGCTGGTCCAGGTTGGGACTGGCAAGCAGGCGGCGGAACTGCGGTTGGCCCAGCAGGATCGTCTGCAGGCTGGTGCGGCCGTCCACGGTGATGTTGGACAGCATCCGCAACTCCTCCAGCGCGGGGATGGAGAGGTTTTGCGCCTCGTCCACCACCAGCAGGCAGCGTCGGCCGGCGGCCTGGTGGGACCGCAGCATCTCCTCGAACCGCTGCAGCAGCCCAGCCTTGCCCGTCCCATGGTCCTGCAGCCCGAATCCGGCCATGGCAAGGCGGAACAGGTCGTTCTCCGATACCTGGGTGGTGCTGACCCTGGCGATGGTGAAGGCGGCCGGGTCCATCTGGGTCCGGAGCCACTCGACCAGGGTGGTCTTGCCGGCGCCGACCTCGCCGGTGATGACGATGAAGCCTTCGCCTTGGGCCAGGCCATAATTCAGGTGGGCGATGGCCCGGCTATGCCCCTTGCTGCCGAAGAAGAACCGGCTGTCGGGTGTCAACTGGAACGGCATCGCCGTCAGGTTGTAGAAGGATTCGTACACGCGCCTGTCGCCTAGAAGCTTTTGCGCAGGCCGGCGAGCAGCGCATTCTCTACGTAGCTGCCAGACTGCGAACCAGAGTTGAAGGTGTTGAAACCATTCAGGCCGAAGCCATTCACGCCGACGCCTGAGCTGTCGGTGTGGGTATACTGGACTCGGCCCGTCAGGGTTTCCGTGAAGATGTAACCGAGCCCGGCGGTGCCGGTGAACGATGTTTGACTGCCTGCAGCCTGTCCGAACGCCGCGCCGTTGTCGTTGACGCCATAGGACGCCGTGAGATTGCCGCTCAGCCGCTCCGAGAACTGATGTCCCCAACTTACCGTGCCAAATGTTCCCGTGGTGGTGGTGCCCGGTGGTACGATGCCAGCGCCGGTGTTGGTCGCGGTGTTGGTGACGGAAGTCCGCCGCTCATTCGAGATCGTTGCCGTGAACGAGTCGCGGGTATAGCTGAGCAGGCCGGTGACCGACACGCGGCGAAGCTGGAAAATGCCGTTCTGGTTGCCGTAAAAGCTTGATCCGCCGGATGCGACCGGTGCGCCGGTGACGCGGTCCGTCAGCAGTCCGGACGGGCCCACGCTGGTGGTTTCAAGGACGTTCTGATACTCCTCGGCGCTGCTCGTCAGGCCGGTGCTGTAGTTGGCGTAGATCGCCGTCCGTGCGGTCGGAGACCAGAACCCGTTGGCCGCAAAGTCCTGGATGCCGTCACGGCGGCCGTAGGTCAGCGTGAGTGAAAGGTTCGGATTCGGGGCATAGCGCCCGCCGACGCTCCACAGTCCCTGGTTGACGTTGTAGGGCGGGAACCCGGCGTAGTGCAGGTCCTGATAGCCGATGGTGCCGAGCGCAGTGACGTTCCGGGTGACGGCGTAGCCGGTGGTGGTTGAAACTTCGTTGCGATACGCGCCGCTGTAGGATCCGGAGCCGTCATACTGTGTGGCCGATATGACGGATAGGTTGTTGATCCGGCCGAGGTTCTCACCCGTCGTGAAGGAGGCGCGCTCCCGCTGGGTAGTCAGGTCGCCGGAACTGCCGAAGAACGTCGGGCCAGCAGCAACGCCGTTGTTGACGAAGCCTTGGTTAACAAGCGTCCCGGTGGGCTGGCTTTGAAAGGTTTGAGCGATGGAGTAGCTGGCGACGCCGGTCCCGTAGCCGCCGAAGCGGTGCTGCACGTAGGGCGTCGCGCTGAGGGCGACGGTTGTCACCTGGTTGTTGTTGTTGTAGCCCCGCCCGTCTGCCGTTCCGAAACCGCCGAACAGCGAGCTTTCCGAAACGCTGCCGCGCAGGTCCAGGAACACGGCCTGCGGAACCAGCGCCACCAGCGCTCCGGCCTGGCCGAACTGGTCCACCCGGCTTTGGCTGCTGTTGCTGGCGTAGATGCTGATGCTTGGCGTGTATGAGGCGTTGGCCTGGATCCGGGCGGTGTCAACCGACGCCTGGATGCTGGGCGTGAGCAACGTGAACACGTCCGACCGGCGCGGGGCGTTGACCCGCAACGCATTATCGGTGAGGCCGACATCTACCCCGATGGAGGGTGATACCTGCCAGTTCGGCCCAACCGTCCTCGGTGCGACCGTTCCTGCCGTCCCGCTTGGCAGATAGGTCTGCAGGGCGCTTCCGAGGTCGCCGATCCTAGCTGAGTCTAGGCCGGTCGCCGGTTGCGTGGTGCCCCCACCGGTCAACTGCGCCAGGGCCGTTGTCGGCGTAGCGGCGCAGCCCAGCGCAGCCATGGCGGCTCCGGCCAGGACACGGCCGGGATACGGCGCGCTGCGGTCCACTAGCTGTATGTTCCGTAGTAATCGTAGGCGCCGAATGTGTGGCTGCTGGTGAGCTGCACCTTGTTGAGCAGCATGGTGATGTTTGGGCAAACGCGCACCAGGTCCAAGGCAGCCTCGACTTCGCTGCGCTGGGTGCGCTCAGCTTCGATCACCATAACGATCTGGCCGACGATGGGAGCGACGGTGCTGGGATCGCTGGTGGATAGGCATGGCGGGGCGTCCAGCACGACGACATAGCCGGCGAAACGCTGGGCGATCCGGGTGATGGCATCGTTGACTGTCCCGGCGCCCGCTTGGCCGTCCATACCTCCGAAGCGGTGGCCCACCGGGATGAAGGACAGGCCAGCGATGGCAGTCGGTAGCACGACGGTTTGCGGATCGAGGTAAGGGTTGGCAGCCAGTTCGTAGAAACCGGGTTCGTCCGCTGCCCCAAGCAGCGCCGTCAAAGGCCGCACCTTCGCGTCCAGGTCAATGAGCACAACCTTTTCAGAGGTATGTTGTGCGATGCTGCCCGCCAGATTAAGGGCGGTGAAGCTCTTGCCCTCTCCTGGTTTGGCGCTGGTGACCATGAGCAGGTTGGCGGCACTCTGCCCGTCAGGATCTTCCCTGAGCGCCCGGAGGACCCGGCCCAGCACGATCCGGTATTCCTCGGAGATGCGGCTGCGGGTTCCCCGCGCCATGACCAGGCCGGCAGCCTGCAGCCGGTCATACCCAATCAGCGCCCGGTCGGGCAGGGATGGCTCGGGCGGCAGGTCCGCCGGGGGTGGCGCTGCCTTCTCGGGCGGGACCGCTGGCTGGGTAGGCACCGGCCTGACGGCATCGGCAAGCACAGGCGCAGGTTGGCCTTCGAAAGACCGCACAAGGGAGGGCTTTCCTTGCGGTACTGGCACGAAGATGCGGCTGACGGGCGGAGGATCCTCCTCGGCACCAAGGCCGGGTGAAGCGGGCTGTTGCAGTGCCGAGGGATGCACCACCGGTTCCGTCGGCACGGTGAGCTGTCCTGCGCCTCGCAGCAAGGCGGCAGCACGCTCGATCAGATGATCGGGTGCGCTCATCGCCGTGCCGTCCGGAGGCGCTGGATTGGTTCCGGCAGCAAGGCGACAGCCCGGCGGCAGTCATCCTCGCGACCATGGCGGTGCAGGGCGTATGGGTAGCGTCTAAGCATCAAGGACCAATACCCTTCATCGAACCGAAACCGAAACGCCAGGCTCTGGCCGTGCGGTATCATGCAGAGACGCGCACAAATCAACCAGACCGAGGCATACCGGGTGCGCGGACATGGTCAAGACCGTGAGACCGTTGCATTCCAGCCGATTGGCCGCCGCCGATGTTGCCACAGTTTGGCCGTACACCCTGACTACTCCTATGTTACCGCGTGATGGTGGCACCGTTATGATTTGCAGCGCCCTGCCTTCTGAATGGGGGACCATGCTTGTTCCAAGTCCCGCCACATGACGCTCCCATGTCACAAATTTAGAGCAAAAATATGTCTGAATTGTTCAAGCTGTCTCAACGAGTTGAACGGGTCAGCCGGCTAGCCGTTGATCTTCAAGCTGAAAACATGAGAGTGTGCGTTGCGTTTGCGTTGCGTCATATCCAGACATGCGATGGCAGCAGGGGTGTTTCGGGGGCATCATTACGGTTGCGCCCTGATTTGGGCTGCGGCTAGTGACCTCCGTCACCTGTCTCGGTTCAAAGAGCGTCGTAAGTGCACAGGGCGCCATGTCACAGGGCGTTGTAATACGGGGTTGCGGCATGTCACGTCTCGCAGGAAACCAGGTCGCGTTTGAGCTGATTGGATTGTGGCTGCTGGAGCTGGCCCTGTCCTTCTGGCTAGCATATGCACTGCTCGGGGCCGGCCATGGCTCAGAGTTCCATCGTCCCCTGGTCAACCACGCCGTGGTTCTGGCGCTGACAGGCGTGCTCACCACCTCGGCGATTGGCTTGTATCGTGCGGAAGCGTTCCGCCGGACCCGCTCCATGCTCGTGAACACTGCGCTGGGCGGGCTGGTGGCCTTTCCGGCCGCTTGGGGTGTTAGTTGGCTGCTCGGGCTGGACGTTGCCCGCCTGGTTGGGCCAGACGCGTTTTGGCCGGTCAAGGTGGTCGGCACCTGGGTCGCAGCGCTGTTCGCAATCCGCCTGCTGTTCCTCGCGGCGGTTCGATCCGGTCTGTTCGTACGACGGGTCGCGGTCCTTGGTCCTCTGGGTTCCGTTGCCCGCACGGCTGCGGAGGTTCGGATCGCCCATTCCGGCTTCATCGAGATCTCTGACCTGCGCGGGGCTGATGGCGCCGTGCCGGACCCGGCCGTGCTGCAACGGGCAGGCGTCCGCAATGTCCTGGCATCACCTCGGGCCTACGCAGGCCTGGATGCCCAGACCCGTGCCGCTTACGCGCGCGCGGGCATCATCGTTGAGAACGAGGGCGATTTTTGGGAGCGTTGGCTGAAGCGAGTGAACGTCGCCCACCTGGATGCAACCTGGGTTGCAGCGGTGGATACCATCCGGACCGGCAGCGTGCAGGCCGCTGTGAACCGCGTAGGAGATGTCGGCATCAGCCTTGCCCTGCTGATCTTCACCCTGCCGCTGATGCTGCTTGTCGCCTTGCTCGTCCGTTTGGACAGCCCCGGCCCGGTGTTCTACCGGCAGGAGCGGGTTGGGCTGGGCGGTCGGCCGTTCACCCTGCTGAAATTCCGCAGCATGCGTGCTGATGCCGAGGCGCAAGGCCCGGCCTGGGCCAAGCAGCGCGATCCACGCGTCACGCGCATCGGATCGTTCATGCGGCGCACGCGGATTGACGAGCTGCCGCAATTGATCAACATCCTCCGTGGGGAGATGAGCTTCATCGGCCCGCGTCCGGAGCGCCCGCACTTCGTTGAGAAGCTGGCAGAGGCCATCCCGTTCTACCGTGAACGTGCCAGGGTCAAGCCGGGCTTGACCGGGTGGGCACAGGTCAACTTTCCCTACGGCGCGTCGATCGAGGATGCGCGTGGCAAGCTGTCTTACGACCTGTACTACGTAAAGCACCGTAGCCTTTTCCTAGACCTTTCCATCCTATTTGCCACCGTGCGGGTAATTCTGTTCCAGGAAGGCTCCCGTTAGGCTGGCTACTGACAAAGCCGGAGGAGCAAGGCTCCAATGATTACGGCGCAGCTTCTATTCGGCACCTGCGCCGCAGTTTACGCCATGTTGTCCGGGCTGATCGCCTGGCAGGGGACTCGGCTGAGCGGCTGGCTGCTGCCGGCCTGCTGCGCTGCGACGGCCGGTTGGGCAGCCGTCTCGGCGGCATTGCCGGGCAATGATTTCACCGGATTGCCGGGTGCGCTGGACTTGGTGCGCGCCTTGGCTTGGTTCGGCTTCATCCTCCACCTGTACCGCCGCTACGTTCCGGCAGGTGAAGACTCATCGGGGCGTGCGTTCACACTGATCGGCGTTATTGCGGTGCCGCTTGCGATCGCCGCGGGGTGGATGGACTGGCATCCGAACACCGGCCAAGGATCGCTATGGTCGCTCGGCATGATTGTTCGGCTGGGCGTCGCCGTTTGTGCGTTGCTCTTGATGGAAAACGTCTACTTCAACGTGCCCGAGACCAATCGCTGGCACGTCGCGCTGCCGTGCGTGCTGTTGGGCGGGCTGGCCTGCTTCGACGTGCTGATCTGCGCCGATGCCGTGCTGTTCCGCCAGGCCTATGGCGCTTTTGCGGGCGCACGCGTGGTGGCGTGGCTGATGGTGTCTCCGTTGCTGGTGGTTGCCGCGGCGCGGGACCGCCGGTGGCGGCGGACATTGCAGCTATCGCGCTCGGCGGTGTTCCACAGCGCGACGCTGATCCTGAGCGGCGCCGTGTTGCTGGCGCTGTCATTGGCTGGCGAAGTCTTCCGCCGGTTCGGCGCAGACTGGGGATGGCTGGTGCAGGTCAGCCTGGTGTTCGCCGGGCTGATGGGGCTAGGAGTGATGCTGACGTCTGGGTCGGCGAGGTCTGTCCTCCGGCGCGTGGTGGTGCAGCACTTTTTCGCGACCCGATATGACTACCAGCGGCAATGGCTGGCCTGCATAGACACGCTGTCGGGTGACGGGCCGGTTGGGCGGACCGCGCTGCACAGCCGGGTGATCCAGGCGATGTCGGACGTCGTGGACAGCCCTGGTGGCGCGTTGTTCCTGCGCGACGC
>CAXTDP010000031.1:0-18810 GCA_964242295.1 uncultured Acetobacteraceae bacterium
CGCGGTGCTGGCCTGCGTGCTGATCGTCGGCGTGGTGTTCATCGGCCTGAACCTGTTGACGGACCGTCTCTACCGCGTCCTGGACCCGCGCACCCGATGAGCCGGATCCCAGGCGTCACCCGCTCCGGCCGGCTTCAAGCCCCTGCGTCGTTGCGGCGAGCGAAGCGGCCCGGCATTCCAGCGGCCGTGTGCGCCGCCCCTGGACCGCCGCGCCGCACGGGCGGCACGCGATGAAACACCAACAGGCGGAGCACGGGTTGACCGCCTTGCCCCCATCTGCGCCGGGCCTGCGGGCCTGGCTGACCGCCGACGTCACCACCTCGCCCCGGCAGGCCAGCCTGCAACGCCTGTACTACGGCTGGCGCCGCCTACGCGGCAACCCGACCGCGATGTTCGCCCTCCTCGTATTGGCTGCCCTGGTCGCCGTGGCCCTGCTGGCTCCGGTGATCGCGCCGGAGGGCTACGACCAGCAGAGCCTAGCCGGCCGCCTGCTCCCACCCAGCCCCGCCCACCCCTTCGGCACCGACGACCTCGGCCGGGACATCCTGGCCCGTCTGGCCTATGGCGCCCGTATCACCCTGATGATCGCGGTCCTCGTCGCCGCCATCGTCGCCCCGATCGGCCTGCTGGTTGGCACCGCCGCAGGCTACTTCGGCGGCTGGGTGGATGCGGTGCTGATGCGGGTCAACGACATCTTCCTGTCGTTCCCCAGCCTGATCCTCGCCCTGGGATTCGTCGCCGCCCTGGGTCCGGGCATACGCAACGCCATCATCGCCATCTCCCTGACCGCCTGGCCCCCCATCGCCCGCCTGGCGCGGGCAGAGACGCTGACCGTCCGCAACGCCGACTACATCGCCGCCGTCCGCATCCAGGGCGGCTCGGCCCTGCGCATCATCACCCGCCACATCATGCCGATGTGCCTGCCCTCGGTGATCGTCCGCATCACCCTCAACATGGCGGGAATCATCCTGACCGCGGCCGGACTGGGCTTCCTGGGCCTTGGCGCGCAGCCGCCGGCGCCGGAGTGGGGCGCCATGCTGTCCGCCGGGCGCAGCCACCTGACCGGCGCGTGGTGGCTATCCACCGTGCCCGGCATCGCCATCCTGCTCACCAGCCTCGCCTTCAACCTGCTGGGCGACGGCCTGCGCGACGTGCTGGACCCGCGCTCCCAATGACGCCCGCGAACAACGCCGGCCCCCAGGCTGGCGGCACCGCCCCGCAGCTCGTCGTGGACGACCTACGCATCGCCTTCCACACCCCGCAGCGCGTGGTCCAGGCCGTGCGCGGCGTGTCGTTCACCATCGGCCGCGAAAAGGTCGGCATCGTCGGCGAGTCCGGCTCCGGCAAGTCCATGACCGGGCGTGCCATCCTGCGCCTAACGCCCCCCGCCGCACGCGTCTCCGCCCGGCAACTCCGCTACGGCGACGCCGACCTGCTGGCCCTCACCGAACGCCAAATGCTGCAGGTGCGCGGACGCCGCATCGGCATGATCATGCAGGACCCCCGCCATGCGCTCGACCCGGTGATGCGCGTCGGCGACCAGATTGCCGAGACGATCCCGCCGGACCGCCGCGGCCGCCGGGCCGAAAACCGCGACCGTGTGCTGGCGATGCTGGAATCCGTCCACATCCGCGACCCCCAACGGGTATTCGACCTGTATCCGCACGAGGTCTCCGGCGGCATGGGCCAGCGCATCATGATCGCCATGATGCTGATGCCGGAGCCGACGCTGCTGATCGCCGACGAGCCGACCTCCGCCCTGGACGTGACCGTGCGCCTGCGCGTGCTGGCGATCCTCGACGAGCTGGTCAGCCAGCGGAACCTCGGCCTGATGTTCATCAGCCACGACCTGAACCTGGTCGCCACCTTCTGCGACCGCGTGCTCATCATGTATGCCGGGCGCATCGTCGAGGAATGCGCGGCGGCCGACCTGGCGCGGGCCACCCACCCCTACACGCGCGGCCTGCTAGCCTCCCTGCCCCGCCCCGGCGATGCCCGCGCCAGGCTGCCGGTGCTGCAGCGCGACCCGGCCTGGCTGGCGCCGTGATCGCCGTCCGCGACCTCCGCGTCCGCTTCGGCGACGGCGCCCCCGCGGTGGACGGCGTGTCGTTCCAAGTAGCACCCGGCGAGATGTTCGGCCTGGTCGGCGAGTCCGGCTGCGGCAAGTCCACCGTATTGCGCGCCCTATGCGGCCTGAACCGCACCTGGGAGGGCCAGGTCGTCATTGACGGCCAGCCCGTCGCCCCCGTCCGCAGCCGGGCGTTCTTCCGCGCGGTGCAGATGGTGTTCCAGGACCCCTACGGCTCCCTGCACCCACGCCACACCGTCAACACCGTCCTAACGGAACCACTGGCGATCCACGGCATCGCCGACGCCGGCGCTAAAGTGACGGCAGTCCTCGACCAAGTCGGCCTCGGCCCAGCCTTCCGCTACCGCTACCCGCACCAGCTTTCCGGCGGCCAGCGGCAGCGGCTGTCCATAGCCCGCGCTCTGATCCTGCAGCCCAAGGTGCTGCTGCTCGACGAGCCGACCTCGGCGCTGGACGTCTCGGTACAGGCGGAAATCCTGAACCTGCTGCACGACATCCGCGGCGGCGACGGCCTGACCTGCATCCTGGTGAGCCACGACCTCGCTGTCGTGTCGCACATGTGCAGCCGGATCGCCGTGATGAACCGCGGCCGCATCGTCGAGGAGCTGTCGGCGGCGCAGCTAGACGCCGGCGCAGCGCATGATCCCTACACGCAGGAACTGCTGGCGGCGAGCCAAGGGTATGACCGTGCCCTGGCAGGCCAGTTGGAGGAATGACGCCAGGCGCCGCGCGCGTCAAATACGCCCGGCATTGCGAGCCGCGGAGCGCCATGGCAATCTAGAATCCGCAATAACCGTCGTGCCCGTCCTGGAACGCCTCCGCCCGGCATTCACATTCCCTGGTAACCTCGGGCCGATGTTCCCTATAAACTCGAAATCGTGATGATTGGACGCTCCTCCGCGGCCGGTTCGGTGCTATGCTGCAGCGCAGCAAAATCTGCAACTTTACTGGATTAGCCAATGTCGCTCGAGCTTTACAGGGACCTGTCCTGGCTCCCCAAGCCGCCGGATGACTTCGCAACCCGTTGCAAAAGATGTCTTGAGGGAGCCGGCGACCTTGGCACCGAAATCCGGGCGCTGGCCACCCACGCCCTGAACGAGCATCAGTTGGCCCGGCTGGGCCGGGTGATTGAGGCCGCGAGGGCCAGCAAGCGCCCGCTGACGCCGCTGACCCCTTTCCGGCTGGGCCTGATCGGCAACGGCACGCTGGACCTCATCATCCCCGTGCTGGTGGCGACCGCCGCGCGCCACGGCATCGCGCTCGAATGCGTGGCCGGCGCCTACGACCAGTTCCTGCAGGACGCCCTATCGCCCGACTCGCCCGTGAACCAAGCAAGGCCCGACGCCGTCCTGCTGGCGGTGGACTATCGCGGCCTGTCGCTGCAGGCGACCCCCGGCGACGCCGAGGCCGCAGATCGCACGGTCGAGGACGCCTTCGGCCTGCTCGACACGGTACGCACCTCCCTCCGAACCCACGGCGGCGCGACCTGCATCCTGCAAACGCTGGCGCCACCGCCGGAGAGCCTGTTCGGCTCGCTGGACCGGGCGCTGCCGGGCACGATGCGAACGGTGATTGACGCCCTGAACCGCCGCATCGCCACCGCGGCGCTGCAATCGGACGACCTGCTGCTCGATGTCGCCGGCATCGCCGAGACCGTCGGCCTCGGCGAATGGCACTCCCCCGCCTTATGGAACATGGCGAAGCTGCCATTCGCCGACGCCTACGTGCCGTTCTACGCCGACCACGTCGCCCGCATCATCGGCGCGATGCGCGGAAAAAGCCGCCGCTGCCTGGTGCTCGACCTGGACAACACCGTCTGGGGCGGCGTGATCGGCGACGACGGGCTGGAGGGCATCAAGGTCGCCCAGGGCGACCCGACCGGCGAGGCCCATCTCGGCGTGCAGCAGCTCGCCCTGGCGCTGCGCCGCCGCGGCGTCGTGCTGGCCGTCAGCTCCAAGAACACCGACAGCGTCGCCCGCAAGCCGTTCCAGGAGCATCCCGACATGCTCCTCAAGGAAGAGCACATCGCCGTCTTCCAGGCCAACTGGGACGACAAGGCGACCAACATACGCGCCATCGCCACCGAGCTTGCGCTCGGCCTGGAATCCCTCGTCTTCCTCGACGACAACCCCGTCGAGCGCGGCCTGATCCGCCGCGAGCTGCCGGAGGTCGCCGTCCCCGAGGTCGAAAGCGACCCCGCCGCCTACGCCCGCACCCTGGCCGCCGCCGGCTACTTCGAGGCCATCCTGTTCTCGGACGAGGACCGCACCCGCGCCGAGATGTATCAGGGCAACGCGCGCCGCCTCAGCCTGCAGCGCCAGGCCGGCGACATCGGCGCCTACCTGCAATCCCTCGACATGCGCATCATCTTCAAACCGTTCGAGGCGGTCTCACGGGCGCGCGTCTCGCAGCTCGTCAACAAGAGCAACCAGTTCAACCTCACGACCCGGCGCTACTCCGAAGCCGAGGTCGCCGCCGTCGAGGCCGACCCGCACGCCGTCGGCTTCCATGCCCGGCTCATTGATAAGTTCGGCGACAACGGCATCATCGGCGTCATCGTCTGCCGCGAAACCGCCGAGGCCGTCTGGACCATAGACACCTGGCTCATGAGCTGCCGGGTGCTCGGCCGCGGCGTCGAGCAGATGGTGCTGCGGGAGATCCTGTATCGCGGCAAGGCCCACGGCATCGAGAACCTGGTCGGCATCTACCGCCCGACCCCGCGCAACCAGATGGTCCGTGACCACTACGCAAAGCTCGGCTTCACCTGCACCGCCGAGGACGCCGATGGCGAAACCCGCTGGACCCTGCCGATCAACGCCGAGGTCCCAGCGGCGCCCATGACGGTCGAGCGCGAAGCCGCGCTGCTGGAGCCGGCATGAGCCTCACCTCGCCGACGTTCTTCGCGTTCCTGGCCATAACGGTCATCGTGTTCCACCTCACCGCGTCCGTGACGGTCCGCCGGGCCGTGCTGACGGTGGCCTCGGCGGTGTTCATCGCAAGCTACCTGACCGACCCCCTTCAAGCAGTGCCGCTGCTGCTGTTCCTGGTGCTTGGCTTCGCGTGCCTGCGGCTCGTCCAGGCTGGGCGGGCCGGCGCCGCGGTGACAGCCTGCGTGGTGGCAATCGTCGTCACCTACATCTACCTCAAGCGGTTCTCGTTCACCGAGACCTTCCTGACCCCGCTGCCGTTCCCCTATCTGACCCTCGGCCTGTCCTATGTCCTGTTCCGTGTCATCCAGGTGGTCGTGGATGCGGGATCGGGGGAGCTGCCGAACCGCGTGGGTCCGTTCGCCTTCTTCCGCTACACCTGCAACTTCCTGTGCTTCGTCTCGGGGCCGATCCAGCGCTACCAGGACTTCGCGGCCACCGATGGCCTGATCGCCGCGCCGCTCGACGCCGACCGGGTGTATCGTGCGTTCTCGCGCATCGTCACCGGCTACATGAAGTTCGTGGTCGTCGCAGCCTCGGCCAACTACTTCTATGCCCACCTCAGCGCCCCGCTGCTCGACGCCGCGCCCCTCGGCTTCGCCAAGCTGTGCGCCATCTACACCCTGACAGCCGCGGCCTACACGGCGTATCTATACTTCAACTTCTCCGGCTATATGGACATCGTCATCGGCATCGGCGTCCTGCTCGGCCAAGCCCTGCCGGAGAACTTCGACCACCCGTTCTCCGCCCGCAGCTTCCTGGAGTTCTGGCAGCGCTGGCACATGACCCTTTCCAACTGGTTCAAGCTCTACCTGTTCAATCCCTTCCTGATGTTCCTGATGGCGCGCGTCCCGGCCCCGGCCATGACCGCCTACTTGGGGGTCATCGCCTTCTTCGTGACGTTCCTCGTCATGGGCGTCTGGCACGGCACCACCCGGGTGTTCGTGATCTACGGCCTGCTGATGGGCGCCGGCGCCAGCGTCAACAAGCTCTGGCAAATCTTCTGCACCAATCGGCTGGGCAAGAAGCGCTACAAGGCGCTCGGCCAAACCACGGCCTACTCCTACGCCGCGCGCGGCCTGACCTTCGCCTACTTCACGCTCGCCCTGACCTGCCTGTGGCTGCCCGAGCTGCCGCAGTTCCTCCAGGTCGTCGGCCGCCTCGGGATGCCCGGCCTGGTCGGCGCACTGATCCTGCTCACGCTCGGCTTCGGCATCGCCGCCCTGGCCCAGGACACCGCCTTCGCCGGGATCGCGGACCGCGGCCCAAGCATCCGGGCAGCCACGGACGGCATCATTCTCCGGAACATGGGCCTCGCCACCCGGCTGCTCGCGATCTTCGCCATCGCGTCGCTGTTCAACAAGGCCCCCGAGTTCGTTTACAGGGCATTCTAGATGCGTCACATCCTGCGCCAGGCAGCCCTGACCGCCCTGTCCTTCGGGGTCATCTACGCGGCAGTCCTGGCCCTGACTTTCATCGTATCCCCCGACCCGCCGCGCAACGGCACGCTCGACGTTTGGACCGCAGGCGACACCCTTTACCTGACCAGCCCGAAATATGCCTTCCTGGGCCGAGACGCGCTCAACGTGCCCGACCGCAAGGTCATCATGGTCGGCGCCTCCAACACCGGACTCGGATTCAGGCAGTACCGGGTGCAGCCCCTGGTGGGATGCGCCAAGGTGAGCAACCTCGCCATCGGCAGCGCCAACATCACCGAGGTCCGCCAGATGATAGACCTGGTGCATGACGTGCAGGACCCCGCGGCCCAGCACTCCGACACCTTCGTCATCGGCGTGTGGTTCGGCATGTTCGTTGACACCGAGCTGCTGTGGCCCGGCGCCGAGCGGCAACGCGGCGACACCGACCTCGATATCGAGCGCTACCGCTACGGCTTCTATCGCCGTACCGCCAACGGGCCGGTCGAGGTGCTTCCCTCGCGCTGGCTCCACGCCGGGGTGGTGCTGATCCGCCCCTACTTGCTGCTGGAGCGGACGGCACGATGGGCCACCGCCGGCCTCCGCGATGCCTTGGGCGTGCATCCGCCGGGACTGACCGACGAGGACCGCGAGGCCCGGGTGCTGACCCCGCCCGAAAAGGAGGAGGCCCTGGACCATTGGCGTCAGACCATGGGCGGCAACCAGCCGATCTCGGCGGCGCAGGTCGCCCTGCTGCAGGACACCATCGAGCGGCTGCTGCAATCCGGCGAGAAGGTCGTGCTGGTGGACCTGCCGATCCCGGCCTGGCACCGCGACATCAGCCCGTATCAGCCAAGCTATGTCCAGCAGGTGCAGGGTCCCCTATTCGACCACTTCAACGGCCGTCCAGGCTTTGCGTCGCTGAAGATGCCGGACCTCGACGCGGACACCGACTACTCGGATGAGGTCCACGCCAAGCCGCATCTGGCCGGTATCTGGGCTGCCCGGCTGGCCGAGGTGCTCCATCCCCTGGTCTGCCCGGCGCCGGGCGCCAAGACGGTTGACTCCACGCCCATACGTCCTGCCAGTGCGGATAGCGCCCTCGAACCCACGCACTAGTGGCGCCGCACTTGCCTGAAACGGCATCTCGCACCGGGAGGATCAACATGGACCAGCCAGTGGTTTACGAAAAACTCACGACCGTTTTCCGCGACGTGTTCGACGAGGACGACCTGGTGCTCACGCCGGGTACGACGGCCGACGACGTGGATGGCTGGGACAGCCTGAGCCACATCCGCCTCGTGCTCGCGGTCAGCAAGGCATTCGGCGTGAAGTTCTCCGCCTCCGAGGTCGGCGGCCTCAAGAACGTGGGCGAGTTCGCATCGCTGATCCAGAGCAAGGCGTGACCGGGCCGGCCACACCCTCCGGGCAAGTACAATGAGCAGCCCACCCGCCAGCCTGCCCGGCCTGCAATTCCACCACTTCGGGCTGGCCGTCCGCGACCCCGCCGAGGCGTTCAGCTACCTGCTGGCGCTCGGCTACACCGAGGGCAACGTGGTGTTCGACCCGTTGCAGCGTGTCAACCTGGCCATGCGCCACCACCCGGCCATGCCGGACGTCGAGGTGATCTGGCCCGGCGACGGCCCCTCGCCGATTGACCGCATGATCAAGGCATCGGGCACCCTGATCTACCACCTCTGCTACGAGTGCCCCGACCCCAGCGCCACCATCGCCGCGCTGGAATCTGCGGGGATCGAAACGGTCCTGGTCAGCCCGCCCAAACCCGCCGTGCTGTTTGCCGGGCGTGAGGTGTCGTTCCACATGGTCCCCGGCTTCGGCCTCATCGAGATCCTCCAGTCCAGCCCCGCGGAGGCACGATGACCCTGCGACGCATCCTCCTGCCCGGCATCGCCGCCGCCCTGCTCGCAGGCTCAAGCCTGGCCGTCGCCGCCCCCGATCCCGAGGCGACGTTCCTGACCACTCCCAACTTCCCGCTGCGCGACCCGCTGCCAGTGGTAGCAAATGCAACGCCCGGCGACGGGCTGGCGATGGCACCGGGGTCGCGCAACGCCTTCTCGCTGGTGATGGGCAGCAACCAGCGCGGCGCCAACATGACCACCTCGCAGTCCATCCGAGACTGGTTCTTCCTCAACTACAGCACCGGCGACCTGAACAAGGCCATCGGCAGCCCGATTGACAACGGCCAGTCGAACAACAACACCTTCGCCGCCGTGGCCCGGCACTTCCCGGTGGGCGACCCCAACGACCTGCACGTCATGGCGCCAGACGGGATGCACCTGCGCGCGATCTGCTCGGAACGCCGCACCAACTGCCGCCCCGGCAACGTCTGGGCCGCAATGGTGCGCCTGCCGTTCGAGTGGCGGCCCGGCACGACGCTGAAAATCCGCTACCGCAGCCCGAAGGGCGAGCATTCCTGGGCGCCGATCTGGATGTTCACCGGCCAGCAGATTTCTCCCGGCCCCGGCGGCAACCCCTACCAGGGCTTCGGCACTCCGAACGCCCTCTACCGCGCGAGTTCCGGCAAGAACTTCGAGATTGACTGGAACGACAACTTCCCGCGGGTTCCCGCCGGGGTGCGCCCAGGCTACCAGATTGATTTCGGCACCCCCCGACATTTACGGCACCAAATGGGCCACCAAGCCGCATGCCATCTACTGGGCAAACGGAAATGGCTGGCGCTACTATGACAGTTCCTACAGCCCCGAGTTCCTGCGTGCGCCGTTCGACTGGTCGGAAGGCTTCCACGACCTGGTCGGCAACTGGCGCGGCGATGGCAGCAACCTGATAGACCTGAACGTTGACGGCAAGCTGATCGCCACGTCCTACATGGAATACCCGCAGGACACCTACGTTGACCCGGCGGACAACCAGCGCAAGACGATCGCCATGAGCCTCATCATCGGCAACCAGGCCATCCCAGGCTTTTCCCGCGGAGCTTCGGGCGCCAAGGACAACGACGGCATCCCCGACGGCTGGACCATCGTGGTGCAGGAAGTCTCCGGCTGGTAAGGCAACATTGGGGACCCCGACCGCTACCGCGTCTCGCCGGAGAACGCAGTGAAGTGACCGCGCGCGATTCCGGCAGTCAGAGATATTGCCGGAAGTGCTCCGCCACCGCGGCGTAAACCCGCCGCTGGTGCTCCGGCCGGATGAAGCCGTGCCCCGCATAGGTGAACCGCTCGTAGCGCACCCGTTTCTGGTGCTGCTCCATCGCCGTCACGAACTGCTCGCTTTCGTTCATCGGCACCCGCGGGTCGCGGTCCCCATGCGCCACCAGCAGCGGCGCTGTCACCGCGCCGACGCCGTGGATTGGCGAGAACTCCCGCAGCACGTCGTCATGGCGGCCCGGCACGCCGTATTCCAGCCCGCGGTGCTGGCGCCGCCACGGGCCGGTGTCGCGCAGCAGGGTGAAGAAGTCGCCGATGCCGTAGTAGTCCACCGCCGCGCGCCATAGCTCGGGATGCCGGGTGATGGCGGCCAGCACCATCCAGCCGCCGTACGACTGGCCCATGATGCCGATGCGCCCGGGGTTGATGCCGGGCTGCGCCGCCAGCCAGTGCCGGGCCGCCACGAGGTCATCCACCGCCACCCCCCGATGACCCAAGTCGTCCGCCTCCATCCAGGCCCGGCCAAACCCGGTGCTGCCGCGCACGTTGGGCATCAGCACGGCATAGCCCTGGGACAGCAGCATCTGCATGTCCGGCCGGAACTTGGCGCGGCTCTGCCCCGCAGGGCCGCCATGCACCCAGACGACGCTGGGCCACCCGCCCTCCGGCGCCACCCCATGCGGCATGGCGAGCCAGCCAGGCACGTCCCGCCCATCCAGCCCGGGCCAGGACACGAGCGAGAACGCGATCAGGTCCGCCGGCTCGATCCCAGCCGCCGCCTGCGGGTCCGGCCGCCAGAGCGCACGGACGGCGCCACCCTCCCACACATACAATCCCGGCGGGTCCGTCGGCCCCTCGGCGGAGAACGCCAGCGCCGAGCCGTCCGGCGACCAGGCAAGGTCTCCGGCCACGCCCTGCGGCAGGCCGGCCACCACCTCCCGTTCCCCCTCGACGTCGCCGACGCGCAGCACGCCATAGCCGCGGTCGTTCTCGACCGTGGCGAGCAGCGACCCGTCCGGCGACAGCGACCAGGCCTCGACGTCGCGCCCGACCGGGGCGGACACGGTCTCCACTTCACCGGTCGCCGGATCAATGCGGCACAGGCGCATGAAGTCCGCGCCGCCCGCGTCCGACAGCGCCATGATCCCCGTCCCATCCTTGGTGAACCGCGCCGCGGCGTAGCGGGCCAGGCCCTGCCGGGACACCTCCTGCGCCACCCCGGTATCGGCGTTGATCGTCCACAGCGCCTGATCGCTGCTGCTGCGGTCCTCGATGACGACGATCCGCTCCCCCGTCCAGTTGGTGACCGAGCGCGACCCGGCACCCTCGAAGATGCGGCGGCGCTCCCCGCTGGCCAGGTCCCCGCTGGGCAAGTCCATGACGACGATGTCGAAGCAAGCCTCGTCGCGGTCATTGGCGGCGAACGCGATCCGCCCGCCATCCGGCGAGAACGCCCCCACCTCATGGTTGGCGCGGGGATCGGCCGTCAGCGCCCGCGGCGTGCCCCCAGGGTCAAGCAGCCAGATCTGGTCCCGCTCATCGCCGCCCGCGTCAATGCTCCAGATCAGCCGGTCGCTGTCGGGCGCGCGGCGAAGCCTGGTGGCCCGCTCCGCCTGATCGGCTAGCTGCACGGCGCCGCTGCCATCCCGCCGCATGGACCAAACCTGCGGCAGCCCGACGCCCCGCAGGTGGAAGACGGTCCCACCATCCCGGGAGAAGCTAGGCGACGACGCGCCTCCAATGGCAGTCCAGGCAGAAGGCTCGGTCATCCAGCGGTAGCTCCTTGTAAAGAAGTGTCATGGCAACCCGCTCCTTCCCCCTCTCCCTTCGGGAGAGGGTTGGGGTGAGGGAAACCGCAAGCGCCAACCCTACCACGCAGGACACCCGGAAAACGGCAGCCGCCAGCCCGTGCTGCCGTCCTCACCCCAACCCTCTCCCGGAGGGAAAGGGAGCAGGACCCCCCTAAACCCCCCGGCTCATCGCCTGGATCGGCGGCTCCACATCGTCCGGCAGCGGGCACTGATACGGCGTCGCCCGCGTACGCTCCGCCAGGTCCGCCTTGGCCCGCGCGATCAGTGCCGGGTCCTGCAGCGCATCCAGCGCCGTCCCGGCCATCACCTTGGCGACATGGACCAGCCCCTTATGCGCCGCCGGACTCTTCCCCTGAGCCGTCAGTTGCCAGGAATGGAACGGCGTCCCCACCGCGCACGTCGCCCCCCGTGCCTGCACCGTAGGCACCACCCAGGACACATCCCCCACATCCGTGCTGCCATTGCCGCCCCGCCCATGCGAGCCGAACGGGATGATGAAGTCGCACAACGGCAAGTCCGCCCGCACCGGCACGCCGACCCGGCTGAACGCCGCGGCGGTATCTGCCGGGGTCAGCGTGGCCCGGATGCGCTCGGCATAAGCCCGGTCCTCCGCATCGAACTCCGGCGGCCCCAACCGCTCGAAGTTATCGTGCATCGCCTGCTCCAGCGGCGTGTTGGCCATCAGGTTGCTGACCGCGCTGACCACCTGGGTGCTGACGGCCGTTTCCGTCATCAGCGCCGCCCCATCGGCGATCTTGCGTACGCGGGCCACCAGCGCGGTCAGCCCGGCCAAATCCGAAGCCCGTATCAAATAGCGCACCTTGGCCCGAGCCTGCACGACGTTGGGCGCGATCCCCCCCGCATCGAGGTAGGCATAATGGACCCGCGCATCGTCCGGCATATGCTCGCGCATGTAGTTCACGCCGACGTTCATCAGCTCGACCGCATCCAGCGCGCTGCGCCCCAGGTCGGGCGCCCCCGCGGCATGGCTGGCCCGCCCGACGAAGGTGAAGTCAATCCGGGTATTCGCCAGGCTGACCGCCTCGTTCACCCCCGAGAACGACGCGGGATGCCAGGAGATCGCGATGTCCACGTCCTTGAACGCCCCCGCCCGCACCATGAACCCCTTTGCGGCACCCCCCTCCTCCGCCGGACAACCGTAGTAACGCACGCGCCCCTTCACGCCGGACGCCGCCAGCCAGTCCTTCACCGCCGACGCGGCCAGCATCGCCGCCGACCCCAGCAAATTGTGGCCGCAGCCATGGCCGACGCCGCTATCTCCCTCGACCGCGCGCGGCTCGGCAAGCCCCGCCTCCTGGCTCAGCCCCGGCAGGGCGTCATACTCGCCCAATATGGCGATCACCGGGCCATCCTCCCCGGCCTCCGCCATCATCGCGGTCGGGATGCCCGCCAGCTCGCGGGTGATGCGGAACCCCTCCTGCTCCAGCATCGCCAGATGCTCGGCCGCGGAGCGGTGCTCGCCATAGGCCAGCTCCGGCGTCCCCCAGACCCGGTCCGCCAGGGCGATATACTCCGCCTGCTTGCCGTCCACGATGTTCCAGATCTGCTCGGTGTTGCGCAATGCCTTGCCTCCGTTGTCCCCGGCCCGGTCGGGGCGCCGTGCCGGGCACACTGCCAACATCGGCGCAGGAGGTCTATGGCTGGGCTGGATGCCGGGTGGGAGCCGCCGGGCCTGCGCGGGCAAGTTGGCGCAATGCCGTGGGGTTGGCGCTTCCATGCAGCCATTCAGGCCGGACAATGCTGGCAGGTCCGCCAACGGCAGTCCGTGACAGCGTGCTGCACGGAGCCGGCATACCTCGGCCCCTACTCCGGCAGACCGGCATTGCGCCAGGCTTGAACGAGCATGTTGGCGAAGTCCTGGTCACGATACATCTGCCGGATGGTCTCTGCGGAGAACCGCGCTATCCCTGGAGTCGCGGCCCGGTGCCGATCCACCGCAGCCTCGGCTTCGCGATGCCGCCCAAGGCAAAACAGGGCAGCAATCAGGATGCGGTGGGCCGCTACGCACCCGGGCATTTCCCGTATGGCCCGCTCGGCCAGAGGCACGGCCGCGGCCGCCCTGTCCGCCATCAACTCGGCCCGGGCAACGCCTGCAATCCAGTATGCCGCGTCCGGGTCGCAAGGACTCAGATCGAGCGCACGCCGGAAGTGGGCTGCCGACGCCGCGGGATCGCAGGCCCAGGCGGCAGCCAGGCCCGCGGCACCCTGCACCAGTGCCGAGTTGGGATTGAGCTTGAGCGCGCGCCGGGCAACATCGAGCGCGCCGGCCGTGTTCTGGGCAAGCAGGCCGAACGCATATACAACGCATACGAGGGGAAGCGGGTCGGAGCCGCTCAAACCCAGTACGTCGTAGGCCAGCCGGACACCCTCTTCGCGGTCGCCCGGGCTGGCTCACCCCCGTTCGACGCGCTGGACCAGGCATGCCACCGTTTGCGCCTTGGCCAAGCCAAAGCCCGGGTCCAGCGCGGTGGCCCGTCGCAGCAGGGCAAGCGCCTCCGCGCAACCCTCTTCCGTCCTGGTGAAGAACGGCGGCAGTGCCCTCAGATACAGGTCATACGCAGTCATGCTCGCTGCCGGCTTGGTCCGCACGCGCTCGATCTCGGCCCGCTCAAGGCTAGGCTCGACAGCGCCCGCGACGTCCTCGGCCACCCTGTCCTGCAAGGCGAAGATGTCGTCGGAACCGCCCTGGAACCGCTCAGCCCAGACGTGGCGGCCGGTTTCGGCTTCAATGAGCTGACAGCCGATGCGGATGGACCTCCCCGCCTGCCGTACGCTGCCCTCCAGCACGTAACGAGCGCCAAAGTCACGGCCAATCCGTCGGACGTCCACGTGGCCGCTGCCATGAGCCGCAGCGGGCCTGTGGGCTACGACATGGAACCAGCGCACGCGCGCGAGCGCCGTGGTAAGCTCCTCGGTAATCCCCACCGCGATGTAGTCCTTGGCCGGATCGCCGCTCAAGTTTGCGAACGGCATCACCACGAGCGAGGGCGGCCCCTTAAACGTCCCAGACAGCGGAATCGCTGGCAGCGCCCCGGCGCGGACCCTGAAGCCCTGCACCGGGTTGGCGATGTTCTTCAGCGCGAGTGGCCCGGCATCTTCCAGCGTGCAGTCCACGCGCCCATGTGCCTGCTCGGCGACCGCGGCGGAAACGAGGATGCCGCCAGGCTCGGCCAGCGCTTCCAGCCGTGCCGCGACGTTCACGCCGTCGCCGTAAAGGTCGCCACCCCTGACGACGACGTCGCCCAGCGCGATGCCGACGCGCAGCACCAGTTGCGGCTGGTCCATCTCTGCCGCCGCGCGCCCGGCCACCGCCGCTTGCAGGGCGATTGCGCCGCGCAACGCCTCGACTGCGCTGGTAAAGTCCGCGAACACCGCATCCCCAAGCAGGCGGAAGATGCGCCCACCATGCGCAGTTGTCAGCGGCTGGACGACCTCCCGGAACAGGGCTTGCAGCCGCGAGAGCGTTCCGGCCTCGTCGGCTGCGATCAGCCCGGCGTAGCCGATCACATCGGCCGCGAGGATCGCCGCCAAGCGTCGCCGTTCCGTTCGCGCCGACCCGGTCATGTGCTGCGCCTTTCTTCGCGCGAAGGGTAGGATGGTGCAAGTGGCAGAAGCAACGGCGGACGCGCTGAACACCCGTGCCCGTCCCGGCCGGAGCGGGCACGGTCCTCCCCGTCCCTAGCCGATCTGCGGCCATGCCGCAGATCGGCTAGCCGTGGAAGATCGCATCGTTTCTGCGGGGCGCGTCCCGGGGTCACACCTTGGAACGCGGACAGGATGGCACGGCCGGCGGCACGGAGCGCGAACAGGTCGTGATTTGCCAACGCCTCGTGGATGGTCCAATCACCAGCGGTCAACAGTCCCGTGCGAGCGGGCGAAAAGGGAACGCCGTGCGCCCTGGCTGGACCACGGTCCCGGGGCAGGCCGGCGGCTGCCCCTGCGCCCGTCAGCGGCGAACCGCTGGTCCGCCCGCCCCGGTTCGGGGGCGGGTCACTGAACCAGGCTGGTTCGAGAAGGTAGGGCCGGCGGCGTTGACCGGCGAGCCAGGACTGCCGTTGTCGCAAGCCAACACTGCCGGGCGAGGTGCCCCGGCATTCTGGGAACGACCATGCTGACCCTGCTCACCAAAGCTTTCGACGAACGCCCCCGCAGCCTGCGCGGCCCGCTGATCGGCATCTACGGCCTGCTCATCACGGCGAACCTGGCCGCCTGGGCCTGGGCCTTCCTGCTGTTCCAGCATCAGCCGCTGTTCCTGGGGACGGCCCTGCTCGCCTACAGCTTCGGGCTTCGACACGCCGTGGACGCCGACCACATCGCCGCCATCGACAACGTCACCCGCAAGCTGATGCAGGAGGGCAAGCGGCCCGTCACCGTTGGCCTCTTCTTCGCCCTCGGCCACTCGGCCGTGGTGGTGCTGGCCGCCGCGGGCGTCGCGGCAACGGCGACCCTGCTCTCCACGCAGTTCGACCAGTTCAAGAGCGTCGGCGGCGTCATCGGCACCACCGTGTCCGCCCTGTTCCTGTTCGCCATAGCCACCGCCAACCTGTTCATCCTGCGCGCGGTCTGGCGCACCTGGCGCCATGTGCGGGCCGGCGGCCGCTACGTGGACGCCGATTTCGACCTCCTGCTCAACAGCCGCGGCCTGCTCGCCCGCCTGTTCCGTCCCCTGTTCCGCCTGGTCACCAACGCCTGGCACATGTTCCCGCTCGGCTTCCTGTTCGGCCTGGGCTTCGACACGGCGACGGAGGTTTCCCTGCTCGGCATCTCGGCGACGCAGGCCGCCCAAGGTGTCTCCGCGTGGTCCATCATGGTGTTCCCCGCCCTGTTCGCGGCGGGCATGTCGCTGGTGGACACCACGGACGGCGTGCTGATGCTGGGCGCCTACGACTGGGCGTTCGTGCATCCGGTCCGCAAGCTCTACTACAACCTGACCATCACCTTGGTGTCCGTGGTGGTCGCGGTCCTGGTGGGCGGCATCGAGGCCCTTGGCCTGCTTGGCGCCCAGCTCGACCTATCCGGCTGGTTCTGGGACGGCATCAGCGCGCTGAACGACAACTTCAACAGCTTGGGCTTCGCCATCATCGGCGTGTTCATCGCCGCCTGGGTCGGCTCCGTCCTCATCTACCGCTACAAGGGCTTCGACCGCATCGAGGTCACAGACGCCCCCGGCTAGGCAATGGCCTATACTGGTAGGCTTGTCCCACCTGACCCCTGCCCGGCAGGCACACCCTAAACCGTCGTGCCTGTTGGGGTCACTGCCGCAGCACCCAGCCTCTGCTCCCGCCGCTTCCATGGCGTGCCCCCATCCCGGCCCACAGAAACAATGCAATCCTCCACAATCAGCCGATCTGCGGCACGGCCGCACCCGCCAGGGCCGCACGGTCGTCCTTCAACTCGACCCCCGTCAGCTTGCGCCGGCTCGCCTCCGTCATCAGCCAAGCCAGCACCTCCGCCGCCGACCGGTAGGACAGCCCGCCCTCATGGATATTCGACACGCAGTTGCGCTCGGAGTCCCGCCGTCCCACCCGCGGCGCATAGGTCAGGTAGGCGCCGACGCTGTTGGCCACGCTCAGCCCCGGCCGTTCCCCGATCAGCACCACGCAAAGCCGCGCCCCGATCCGTTCGGCAACCTCGTCCCCCAGCGCCACCCGCGCCTGCACCGCGATGACCACCGGCGCCACCGCCCAACCCGGCAGCAACCCCAGACAGGCCTGCACCAACGGCACCGCATGCTGCTGCACCCCGACTGGAGACAGCCCATCCGCCACGACGAACACCGCGTCCCACCCGCCCTCAGGCTGCCGCACCGCTGCCAGCGCATCGCGGCACCCAGGGTCCAGCGCCCGGCCCAGGTCCGGCCGCCGCAGATAGATGTCCCGGTCCCCGGCGGCGCTCCGCACGGTCACGCTGGCACCGGGCAGCAATCCCAGCCGGACCGCCTCCACGTCCAGCGGCGTATGCACGGCGTCGCGCGCCCGGGCATGGGCGAGCTGAAACGCCAGCACCTCGTCCAGCGGCATCGCATTCCCCACCCGGCCCAGCCCGATCCGAGCCCGCGTCGTACCGCGCAGCCGCGCCCAGATATCCGGCGCCGGCGGCTCAGCGCGGGGCATCGAACGGGTCCGGGTCGGCCAGCGCCAGCATCCGCACCGCCTGCGGCGCGGCTTGCCGGATGCGCCCAGCGCGATCCTTCATCTGCATCCGTTCCAGCCAAGCTTCGAACTCCGGCGCCGCCCGCACGCCGAACTGCTCCCGCAGATATAGCATGTCGTGGAAGCTGGCGCTCTGGTAGCTCAGCATCACGTCGTCGGCGCCGGGCACGGCGATCAGGAAGGTGACGCCGGCCACCGTCAGCAGCGTCATCAGCGTGTCCATGTCGTCCTGGTCGGCCTCGGCATGGTTGGTGTAGCAAACGTCGCAGCCCATCGGCACGCCCAGCAGCTTGGCGCAGAAGTGGTCCTCCAGCCCCGCCCGGATGATCTGCTTGCCGTCATAAAGATACTCCGGCCCGATAAAGCCGACGACGGTGTTCACCAGCAGCGGCTCGAAGGCCCGCGCCACCGCATAGGCCCGAGCCTCCGCCGTCTGCTGGTCCAGTCCGCAATGCGCCCCGGCCGACAGCGCCGCCCCCTGACCCGTCTCGAAGTACATGACGTTGCGCCCGGCCTCGCCGCGGTCCAGCGCCAGCGCCGCCTCCTGCGCCTCCCGCAGCACCCCGAGGTTGACCCCGAACCCGGCATTCGCCGCCTCCGTCCCGGCAATGGACTGGAACACCAGGTCCACCGGAGCGCCACGGCGCATGATCTCGATGGCATTGGTCACATGGGTCAGCACGCAGCTTTGCACCGGTATCCCGTGCCGCAGCCGCAAGCCCTCCAGCATGTCCAGGATGGCGATGCAGTTCGGCACGTTGTCCGTCGCCGGGTTCACTCCGATCACCGCATCGCCCACGCCATACAGCAGTCCGTCCAGCGTCGCCGCCGCAATGCCGCGCAGGTCGTCGGTGGGATGGTTCGGCTGCAGCCGGCTGCCCAATCGCCCCGGCAAACCCAGCGTGGTGCGGAACGCCGTCGTGACCCGGCACCGGCTGGCCACCGCGATCAGGTCCTGGTTCCGCATCAGCTTGGACGCCGCGGCAACCATCTCGGGCGTCAGCGCCGGGGCCGCCGCAGCCAGCGCCGCCGGCGTCGCGTCATACGACAGCAGCCAATCCCGCAACCCGCCCACCGTCAGGTGCGACAGCGCGGCAAAGCCAGCGGCGTCATGCGTGTCCAGGATCAACCGGGTCACCTCGTCGCTCTCATACGCAACCAACGGCTCATCAAGGAACACCCGCAACGGCAGGTCGGCCAGCACGGACCGGGCGGCCACCCTCTGGGCGTCGCTCGCCGCCGCCAGCCCCGCCAGCTCGTCGCCGGA
>CAXTDP010000032.1:0-18809 GCA_964242295.1 uncultured Acetobacteraceae bacterium
GTAGTCGACGATGTTGCGCAGGGTCGCGTCGTCCGTGCCGGCGGCCGCCAGCGCATGTCGGCGCGGTCGGCTTCAAGCCGAGCCCTGGCGTGATCGCCGACCCCTGGGGTTTTCCCGGGACGCTGCCGGGCATCGCTTGCATCGGGCCGATGGGCCGCACCGTCGCCGACGTCCGCCTGCTGTTCGAGACCGTTGGCGGGATGCATCCCGAGGACCCTCTTTCCGTGCCGGCGCCGCCCGCTTCGGGTCGCGGCATACGCACCCTTCGCCTCGCCTACAGCCCGCAGCTCGGGCTTGGCCTGCCGCTCGACGACGACGTGCGCACGGCGGTGGACGCCGGGATCGCGACGCTGCGCCGGGCTGGGTTGGACGTGCAGGAGGCCGATCCCGCCTGGCCGCCCGCCACGGCGGAGGCGCGCATCCTGGCGATCGAGGACGCGGGACTGGCCGACCTGTTCGGTGCCGGGTGGCAGCAGGACCCCGGGCGCTTCGACCCGGCAATCGGGGCGCAGATCGAGCGTGGGCTCCGGCGCAACGCGGCCGAGGTCGCGGCGGCGCATGCGTTCAGCTTGCGCATCGCGGCAAGTATCGCCTGCTTTCTGGCCAGTTGGGACCTGCTGCTATGCCCGACGACCGCCTGCGTCGCCTGGGCCGCCGACCGCCTCGACCCGCCGACGGTGGGCGGCCGGACCGCCGCGCATCGCGACCACGCCGCATTCACCCCGCTGTTCAACCACGCCCGGACGCCGGCGATCAGCATCCCGTGCGGCACCGGTAACGGCGGCATGCCGGTCGGCCTGCAGATCATCGGGCGGCGGCTATGGGACCGCGACGTGCTGGCCGCCGCGGCGTGGATGGAGCGGCAACTCATGCCCTGACAACGGGGTCGTGGCACGGTTCCTGCAACATGCGCTGGGTATTGGGGAAGGATATCAGCGATGGCCAGCACACTTGCCTGCACCTCTGCCTGGAATGGTCCCCTCAGCCGTCGCGCCGCCATCAAGGGCGCAGCACTCGGTGCGATCACCATGATGGGCTGCGGCCATGGCGCCCAAGCGGCCGAGAGCCACGTCCGTTCTACCTTCGGCTCGGGCTTCTGCAACCTGAATTTCTATCTGACGAATGCGATGCAGACGGCGCAGAAGGACGGCCTGATCCTCGACTTCGTGCCGACGCCGACCTTCGCCGAGCAGGTGACGTTCCTCGGTGCCGGCCAGGTGGACGCCGGGCTGATGCCCTACACCAGCTTCGTGGCGCTGTATGACGCCGGCGCCCCGGTGAAGATCGTCGCCGGCGGCGGCATCGAGGGCTGCGTACTGGTGGCCCAGCCCGGCCTCGACACGCCCGCAAAACTCAAGGGCAAGACGCTCGGCACCTTCCAGCTCGATACGTTGGAGGTCCTGCCATACGACTGGTGCAAGAAGCACGGCGTGGATTTCAAGGACATCACCGTCCGCTACATGGGCAACACGCCCGAGGCGGTGGAGGCGTTCCGCTCCGGCGCGCTCGACATGATCTGCACGATCGAGCCATACGGCTCCGCCCTGCTGAACGACGTCAAGGGCTCGGTGATGCTGTCCAACGGGATAGACATCTACGGCCCTGGCTACACCGATTGCGTGCTGGCGGTGAGTGACGAGCTGATCCAGAAGAACCCGGCCGGGCTGAAGGCGCTGATCAAGGGCATGATGACGGCGCAGTTGATGGCTGAAACAGACCCGCAGAAGACGCTCGATGCACTGGTCGGCCGCTACTACAAGACGTCCATGGAGAACGCGAAGATCGCTATGGGCAAGCAGCCTTCCGTGGTGGATGCGCGCAGCCAGACGCAGTTCATCCTCGACCGCGTCAACTCCATCCAGGAGATGGGCTACATCAAGAAGAAGCCCGGCCGCGACGCGATCGACTGGACGTTCCTCGAGGCGGTGATCGCCGAGAACCCGGACATTTATGGCAAGCTGAAGTATAAGTCGGCTTAGCCATGTCCGCGGCGCTCGACACTGCCCGGCCGGTTGCGTTGCCCCGGCCGGCGCTGCCGCCCTGGGTGGGGCGGATCGGCTGGGCTATCGTAAGCATCGGCCTGTTTGCCGCGATTTGGGAGGCGTGCTGGGCGCTCGGCTGGGCCGACCCCCGGCTGTTGCCGCCACCGCACGTGTTCCTGGGCAACATCCCGGACCAAGCCAAGTTCTTCAACACCATCAACCGCTGGCAGGTCGGCCAGCAGGCCGATGCGGGACCGCCGCCGGCGTTGGCGGTGTTCTACACGGCGTTCGCCACGATCTCCCGGGTGGTTTCGGGCCTGGTCATCGCGTCCGTGCTGTCGGTCAGCGTCGGCATCTTGATCCGCTACTTCCTGCTGTTTGAGCGGCTGACCCTGCCGATGATCACCTTGCTGGCGCCGGTATCGCCGATTGCCTGGCTGCCGGTCGCGATCTTCATGTTCGGCATCGGCGACAAGCCGGCGATCTTCATGGTGGTCATTGCCCTGCTGTTCCACATGACGCTGTCCACCATCGCCGCGATTGACGGCGTGAACCGTAACTTCATCAACGTGGCGCGGACGATGGGGGCGTCGAAGCGCCAGATCTACTGGCGGGTGATCGTGCCGGCGATCCTGCCGGGCATGTTGCTGGTGCTCAGGATGAACCTGTTCGCCGCCTGGATGGCGGTGCTGATCGCCGAAAGCACGGGTGTCGGCTACGGGTTGGGCCAGGTCATCATGCTGGCGCGCAACACCTTCAATCCGGGCCTGGTGTTCTTCACCATTTTCCTCATCGGCACGCTGGGCTTCGCCTTCGACTACGTGCTGCGGCTGTTGCAGAACCGTATCCTCTACTGGGTTCCCAAGAGCGCGGAGGCTTTGCGTGGCCTTTGAAGGTGGGTCTGGGGCTGCTGCCCCAAGCAGGTCGAAGGCAACAGCACCCTCGCCTTTTTCCTCCCGTAGCGCCGTGGTCTGCCGCGGCATCGGCAAGACGTGGGTTCCCGGCACCCCGCGTGCGCACGAGGCCTTGCGCGGCATTGACCTGGACATCGCGCCCGGCGAGTTCGTCGTCCTGCTGGGTCCGTCCGGCTGCGGCAAGAGCACGCTGCTCTATCTTATCGCCGGGCTGGAGGACGTGACAGCAGGCGAGCTTTGGTCGTTTGGCGACCGGATTGAGGCGCCATCGCCCGACCGAAGCCTGATCTTTCAGGAAACATCGCTGTTCCCCTGGTTGTCGGTCGGGCAGAATGTCTCGTTCGGACTTTCCATCCGCGGCGACAAGCCCGAGCAGCGCCGGGCCATCGCCGCGGAGGCGCTGTCGCGCGTCGGGCTGTCGCAGGCGATTGACAAGCGTCCCGACGAGCTTTCGGGCGGCATGCGGCAGCGGGTCGCGGTGGCCCGCGCCCTGGCGATGCGGCCCAAGGTACTGCTGATGGACGAGCCGTTCGCGGCGCTGGACGTGCAGACCCGTGCCAAGATGCAGGAGTTCCTGCTGGACGTGTGGCGCAGTTCCGGGGCGTCGGTGCTGTTCGTCACCCACCACATTGACGAGGCGGTGGCGCTTGCCGACCGCGTGGTGGTGTTCACCTCGCGGCCCGGCCGGATCAAGTCGGTCGTCCCCATCGACATGCCCCGGCCGCGCGACCCGTTCAGCCCGGCGGCCGAGGCCCTGCGCCGCCAGCTCACCGGTCTGCTGCAAGACGAGGTGGACCGCGCCTTCGCCGAGCAGGAAGCCATTCCCGCCTGAAGCAACCCCGCCTGAAGTAACAACGGAGACCGAACCCGTGGCTCAAACGCTGATCCGCAGCAAAGCCGTCCTCGCGCCCACTGCTGGCGCCTACGACGTGAAGACGATCCCGGACGGCGCCGTGCTGCAGGAGGACGGGATCATCGTCGCCCTGGGTACTTACGAGGACCTGCATCGCCGCTACCCCGGCGTGCCGGTGATTGGCACCGGGGAAGAAATCCTGCTGCCGGCCTTCGTCAACGGCCACCACCATGTCGGCCTGACGCCGGTGCAGCTCGGCTCGCCGGACATGCCGCTGGAGCTGTGGTTCGTCACCCGCATGGTGGCGCGCAACCTCAACCTTTACCTCGACACGCTTTACTCCGCATTCGAGATGGTCGGGTCCGGCATCACCACGGTGCAGCACATCCACGGCTGGCTGCCCGGCACGCCCGCCGAGGTGCAGGCGCGGGCGGAGGATGTCGTCCGTGCCTACAAGGACATCGGCATGCGCGTGTCATACTGCTACGCCGTGCGGGACCAGAACCGGCTCGTTTACCAGGACGACGCGGAGCTGGTAGCCTCGTTGCCGCCGGAGCTGCGCGGCCCGATGCAGGCCTGGTTCGACCGCTTCAAGCTGTCGCTCGACGGCGCCATGGATATGTTCGCCTCGATGCACTCGGCCCATAACGGCAAGGAGCGGGTGCGCATCCAACTGGCGCCAGCGAACCTGCATTGGTGCAGCGACGTGGCGCTGGGCAAGCTCGCAGAGGCGTCCGAGCGCTATCAGGCGCCGCTGCACATGCACCTCGTTGAGACCGCGCTGCAGAAGGAATATGCGATGCGCCGCGGCGGCTGCACCGCCGTCGAGTATCTCGACCGGTTCGGCCTGATGAACGGGCGCATGACCTTGGGCCACGGCGTATGGCTGAGCGAAAAGGACATCGCCCGCGCCGCCGAGACCGGCACCTGCATCTGCCACAACTGCAGCAGCAACTTCCGCCTGCGCTCCGGCGTCGCGCCGCTCAACCGGTTCGCCGCCAAGGGCATCAACGTCGCCATCGGCCTCGACGAGGCCGGCATCAACGACGACCGCGACATGCTGCAGGAGATGCGCCTGGTGCTGCGCGCCCACCGCGTGCCGGGCCTTGACGAGAGCGAGGTGCCCAGCATGGCCCAGGTGCTGACGATGGCGACCGTCGGCGGCGCCCGCACCACGGCGTTCGGCGACCGGCTCGGCACGCTGGAAGTGGGCACCGCGGCGGACCTGGTGCTGCTGGACTGGCAGCAGGTGAGCTATCCCTACCTCGACGAGATGACGCCGATCCTCGACGCCGTGATCCAGCGGGCCAAGACCGGGGGCGTGCGGCATGTCATGTGCGCGGGCGAGACGATCTACGCCGATGGGCGCTTCACCAAGGTGGACCAGGCCGCGGCGCTGCAGGAGCTGCATGCGGACCTGGCCCGCGCCCTTTCGGACGACGAGGTGCAGCGCCGGCAGCTTTCGAAGGCACTGCTGCCGCACATCCGGCGGTTCTATGCGGGCTACACGGACCCGTCGCAGCACATGCCGTTCTATCGGACGAGTTCGCAGACATAGTTCGGGCATTGTTGTCAAACCCGGCGCTCCGATGCCTCCAGCTTCAATAGGCGACGCATCGCTGCCGGCACCGGCTCTATGACGACGGCTCCGAACCGCTGCCGCAGTTCCAGGGCCGTGCCGCTCAGCGGCCCGCCGCCGATCACCACGGCCTCGGCGCCGTCCACCTCCATGCAGTCCGACACAGCCTTTGCCAGGGCGGCGGCCTGCCGGGCTGGATCGGCGGCCAGTGCCTCCGGCCCGCCCTCCGGGACGCGCACGCCCGTGAACCCGGCGGCCAGCCTCAAGTGCCGCACCTTGCCCCGGATCGCCGCCACGAGGCCGGGCGTGGTGGTGGCGATGCCAAAGCGCCGGCCGCAAGCCGCGGCCTCCCGGATTGCGGCCTCCCCGATCCCGATTACCGGCACGGCCAACGCCGCCCGCAACCGTATCACGCCGGGGTCGCCGAAGGCTGCGACAACGACCACGTCAGCGCCTGCGGCCTCGGCCATGCCGATGCGGACCACCTCCTTCGACGCTGCGAGCAGCGCCGCATCGTCAACGATCATCGCGGCGCCCCGAGCGGCGCCGATGCAATGCAGCGCGACGCCGGGCGGCAGCGCCGCGCGGGCGACTGCGGCCATCATCGCCGTGGTGGCCGCCGACGTGTTGGGGTTGACCAGCAGGACTGACCTCATCGCTCCGTCCCTCGGAGGCGATCCTGGTTGTGCCCGGGGTGCCGGGCCATGGGGGCTGCCGCCGCGTCGCCGTCCCCGGCCTCGATCAACCGCACCAGCAGCCTGCATCCCTCGAGCGCGCAGGACGGGGCGTCGAACCGGTCGGGCAGCAGCACGGCAAGCGAGGCGGTGGAGGCCAGCGTCTCCACTTTGCCGCGCAGGAGCAGGTTGCCGGCCACGGCGGCGAGCAGCAGGTGGAACTCCGTCAGCAGCCGGACCAGCGCCACCTTGTCGCCCCGGCGCTCTGCGCCAGACTGCCGGCGCAGGTGGTGGCGGAGTGCCTCGATGTGCTCCCGGCCGTGCCAGGCCGCGACCGCGCCTATGATCCCGCTTTCCACCAGGCGCCGCGCCTCGTAGGCGTCGGCCACGGCTTGAGGTGATGGCGTGGCCACCACCGCGCCACGGTTCCGCTCGATACCGACCAGCCCGAGCATCGCCAGCGCTCGCACCGCCGGGCTGGAGCGGGTGACAGATGGCAGCATCCGGCAATACGCCATGATAGTATCGGCGCAGGCTCTCAGCCCGCGATGGGAATGAGGCGGTGCGCTCCCTTAGCCTTACGAGCCGCTGAACCAGTTGTAGCCTTGATCTTCCCACCAGCCGCCGGGGTAGTCGTTGGTGACGAAAAGGGAAGCGATATACTTCGGGTTCTTGAAGCCGATCTTGGTGGGCACGCGCAGCTTCAGCGGAAAGCCGTATTCCATCGGCAGCGGGTCCTTGCCGTAATCCAGCGCCAGGATCGTTTGCGGGTGCAACGCCGTGGCCATGTCAATGCTGGAGTAATAGCGGTCCGCACACTTGAACCCGACATAGCGGGCGCGGGTGTCCGCGCCGACGCGCTGCAGGAAGGTGCGGAACGGCACCCCGCTCCACTGTCCGATGGCGCTCCAGCCCTCGATGCAGATGTGCCGGGTAATTTGGCTCTCCTGCGACAGGGTGCGCAGGCGCTGCAACGTCCAGGGTGTCTTGTCGTCCACCAGGCCGGAGACCTCCAGCTTCCAATCGGCCCCGTCAATATCGGGCGCGCTGTCTTCGGGATAGAAGGCGTTGAATGGGAACGACACGGTGATCTGGCTGGCGTCGTATGTGGGCGCCAACTGGTTCGGATCGAACAGCCAGGCCTGCACCCGGTCGTTGAAGCGAGACATCGACCAGAGCGCCTTGTCAACGGCACCGCCATCCCGGAGGTTGCAGCCGGTCAGCATAGTCAGCGCGCCCAACGACAGGCTGCCGCGCAGCAGGCCCCGGCGTTCGAGGCGGCGCAGGGCAGGTTGCACGTCGGCCAGGGTGACTACGGGTGCTGGACCGCGAGATTTGGGGTCGCGTAGGCTCATGGTTCGACCTCGGCGTGGGCGGCGGGAATGCGGGCACGACCGGTGATCATCGCAATCAAGGTGTTGGGTACCAGGATGACGAGCGCCAGGTGGAGCACGATGAAGGCGCAGATACCGGCCATGGCGATGAAATGGATGCGGCGCGCAACCTCGTAACCCCCCATCAGCGCGGCGAGCGCGTGCAGTTGCACCGGCTTCCACAGGGACAGTCCAGAGGCGACGGCCAGGATGCCGAGCAGCAGCACCGCCACATAAGCCAGGCGTTGCACCGCGTTGTAAGCACCGAGCTTGTGCTTCAGCTTCAACGTCAGCGCCTCGCGCAGGTCACGCCAGATCAAAGCCGGGGTCAGCGGCAGGAAGGAGCGCATGAAGTGCCGCCCCACCAGGCCATAGCCGAAATAGATCAGGGCGTTGCCGATCAGTAGCCACATAGCGGCGAGATGCCAGGCTATGGCGCCGCCGAGCCAGCCGCCTAGCGTGGCCCAGGCTGGGAACGTGAAGAAGAACAGCGGGGAGGCGTTGTAGATCTGCCAGCCGCTCATGATCATGCAGACCATGGCGAAGGCGTTTATCCAATGCGTGATGCGCACCACGAGCGGATGGGTCACGACGAGGCGCACCGGAGGGGCTGCGACGGTGGAAGAAAGGCTCATCAGGTTCGCTTTCGCCGGATCGTCATCGAAAAAACGGGACGCCAGCAGCGGCGCCCCTGTAAGCTACATTGGAGGAACGATGCCGTTCTCGCCGACTGACACGCGGTTGGCGCTCAGCATGCCGTCTGCCGCCTTGGTGGGCACCACGATGATATGGGCGCCGACCGTCAGCAGGGCCTTGGAGGCATCCGGGTTCAGGATCACGATCGGCACGTCTTCCGGCACGAAGATCTTCTTCTCACCCGCTCCGTTGCCGTTGTAGTGAACGGTCATGACGCGCCCGCTGGACACGACCAAGTCGCCCACCGTGCCGTTGGTCATGGTGCTATTGGCGCCCAGGTCCCAACCGTAGCTGCCCTCGCCGGCACCCTTCATGCTGGGCGGAAACACCGTGACTTCCAGCGCCTTCTGCGTGCCGTCCGGCTGCGGGATCGTGGCAGAACCGATGAAGCTGCCCTTTTCGATGTCGGTCAACTGTCCCTTCTTGACGCCGACGACCTTTATGTCACCCGTGAGCATCACCACCACGTCGGCACCGCTGCGCGGCTTCACCGTTATGGTGTCGCCGTCGATCTTGGCGATGGTACCGCGGACCCGCATGGGGGCCGGGGCAGGCTGGGCATAGGCGACACCGCCTACCAGGGAAAGCCAGGCCGCTGCGGCCAGGAGACTACGTTTATGGATCATGGTCCAATCTATCCGTACTTGTGAGGCGTAGCGCGTGCCTTGCGACGTGCACCACAGTGGGCGGAACGCCGCCGACCCAGCTTTATTTCATGCTGGCACAACTTTTTTACAGGCCGGCGGCGTCACCTGACAGGTTTGCAGTTCCAGTTCTGGGATTGCCCGCCCTGGTGGACACCCTGACGCCTTCGCCTGAGATGTTCCCCTAAGGCCAATATGGCCTATGAAGCCGACACGGAGGCTGCCCTGACCGAAACATAGCTGCCCACGCCCGCAAACCGTCCACTAGGGCGGGGCGATACCATCCCCGGCGTCTGCGTCTCAATCGGCATCGCCGAATGCGTGGCAGGGTCCGCACCGGGCATTGTATGGGCCGGCCGGGCGTTGAACCAGGTCAGGCACCGCGGATGTGGCCACTGGCAGGCTTCGCAGCCGCAACTGGCCCGGCGCGGCGTTGCCGGTGCGGTCTCGGTCCCGCTGCGGGTGTTCGACCGCTGGCATGCGCCGGCCGGGTTCGACGCGATCAACCGTCGGCTGATCGAGGATGCCGGGTTAGACCGCGCGGCATATTGCGACATGGAGCCGAACATCAAACATTAACGCCGGAACGTTAACGCCGGGACGGTGCCGCACCGCCGCACAGCGAAGGACGCTCAATGGGACGGACCCTGCTCCACGGCGGCATGGTGGTGACGATGGCGCCTGGTGTGCCGGACGGCGCCATGGGCATCCTCGTTGATGGCGCACGCATCGCAGCGGTCGCGCCGGAACTGGACGCCGGCGACGCCGAAGTGGTCGATCTTACCGGCCGGATCGTCATGCCTGGCCTGGTCAACGCCCATATGCACACCTGGCAGACGGCGCTGCGCGGCCTGGCGGCGGATTGGACGTTGCTGGAGTACTTCCGCCACGTGCATGCCGGGCTGGCTACCCACTTCACACCGCAGGACGTCCATATCGGGACGCTGGCCGGTGCGCTGAACCAGCTCGACTGCGGCACCACGACGCTGGGCGACTGGTGCCACAACAATCCCACCCCCGCCCATACGGATGCGGCCGTGGACGCCCTGGCTGCGTCCGGCATTCGCGCCGTCTTCCTGCACGGCTCGCCCAAGCCGGACCCTTCGCCGGGCCAGCCGCATTTTTCGGAGGTGCCGCACCCACGCGCCGAAGTGGAGCGGCTGCGTCGAGGGGCGTTCTCCGCGCAAGACGGGTTGCTTACGCTCGGAATGGCGATCCTCGGGCCGCACTACTCGACGGCGGAGGTGGCGCTGGCCGACTTCCGCCTGGCGGCCGAGTTGGCGCTGGTCGCTTCCATGCACCAGGGCGGCGGCCTGCCGAAGAGCGCCAGCGGCTGGGACGCGGTCGAAGCGGCGGGGTTGGCTGGGCCGAACACCAACATCGTGCACGGCAACGACCTGCCGGATGATCGTCTGCGCCGCTTCGTGGACGCGGGCGTGACCTTCACGGCGACGCCGGAGGCGGAGATGGCGATGGGCCACGGCCATCCGATCACGGGGCGCTTGCGGGCGTTGGGCACGGCGCCGTCGCTGGGAGTGGACATCGAGAGCGCGGTGTCCGGAGAGATGCTGGCCGTGGCCCGCATTGCCCTGGCGCATCAGCGCGCGCTCGACCATGCGTCCATCCGTGCGCAAACCGGCGCCATCTCCGAAAGACCGTCTATTGCGGCGCGCGAGGCGCTGTCCTGGATCACGATACGTGGGGCGGAGGCGCTGGGGCTGGCCGACCGGGTCGGCAGCCTGGCGCCGGGCAAGCAAGCGGACCTGGTCGTGATTGATGCGAGGCATCTCAACCTGGCGCCCGTCCACGATCCGGTTGCGAGCGTTCTGCAAGCCAGCCTGGCCAACATCGAGGCAGTGATGGTCGCGGGCCAGTGGCGCAAGCGGGACTTCGGGCTGCTTCGTTCGGACCTGGACGGCATCAGGTCGGCGCTGGTGGGTTCAGGCGAACGGATCGTGACGGCAATGCGAGGGGGCAGCTAGGCCGCGACACGTTGCACGACACGGTGGATCAACACTTCACTCGCAACGGCGGCGGCACGATGGACGGCCTGAACGAGACGACTCTGACCGAAGCGGTCTTGGTGCAGATGGCCGGTACGACGGACCTACGCCTGCGCGAGATCCCTGCGCGAGATCATGACCCGAGCACCATGGACCGGCGTGCCCGGTTCCACACCGATGGAGCCGGCCGCCACTGGTTCCGCGTCACCCTGCCGCTCGGCTGCACCATCCCCTGGATGGTCCGGTCGGCGGGATGATCCGGGCACAAAACCGCCACGGCTGCCGTCCGGCGCGCACCCGCTTCCTGATCGGCGCCCGGCTACCGCGAGCTGGTGACCTCGCTTTACAAGGCTACGACCAATACACCGACACCGATGCCGTCTTCGGCATGTTGAACTCGCTAGTCACCGACCCGAGCCAGGGGTGCCAAACTCGGCGTTGTTCGCACCATGACCATCATCGGCGGACAAGATGGGAGCGCGCGACGACACGGGCCGGGTCGGCCAACCAGGCACGCATGCCGGGCTCATCGGGAAGGTGGCCAGGGACCGGCAGCGGCCGGGCCTCGACCTCGAAGGACAGTGCGTCCGGCAGAAAAGGCCAGGGGTCCAGGCTGTAAGTATCGGTGGCGTCCGCGCCAACCGAGAGGGTGATCCTGCGCCCGGCCACATCGAGATGCCGTGGAATCGGCAATGCCCCGCAAAGCACGAGCGAAAGCGTGTCGGCGAAGGCGATCAGGTCGGCGTCACTTGCGATGGTATCGGCGTGAAGGCCAAGGGCCCGCGCCCAGCCGTCCTGCAACGATCGGTGACGGCCCAGATAATCCTGGGCGGCTCGTTCGTCATCCGCCAATCCGACGTCAGTGGCCCGGCGGTGCCGGTCGTTGAAGCGCTGATAGATCGTGCTGCCGTGGCGCGACACCAGCAGCGCGACCCGACGACCCCAGGCAGCGTAGGCGCGATCAACCCCCCGTTCCCACATGGGGGCGTGCAAGGCAGCGCCGATGTCACGGAACGTATGCGGGCGGCCAGTTCCGGCGTCGAAGCTCGGCGCGGTTTCCCAGTCCAGCCAGGCGATGTCGTGCTGACCTGCCGCCAGCACGACGCGCTCGTCGAGCTTGCCGGCCCAGGCGCCGAGTATTTGACCCGACAGCAGGGCGTGACTTGGCTGACTTATCGCGAGTATGGCAGTGGGGCGAGTGGGTCCTTGGTCGTTGAACAACATGGGATTGCTCCTGAGATCGGCTGGAACATGTGTCCATGCCAGGTCGTGCCGAAGACGATGTGTTCTGGCTCACGCCAGGGACATCCTGCATGTGCCGCCCTTGTCCCGCTTCCGCGCGACATCATCAGCTTCTGCGCGGGCCTTGTCCGTATCGCGCAAACAGCTCGCCCAGCCCTTCACCGCTCCAGTCCTTCACCGCCCGATCATGCGCCAGCTTCAGCCTGAAACCAGTCCGGTGAACTGCCTCGTCCATGTCTGCCTTTGGCAATGCCACACGGACGGCGCGTTCCTGGGCAAGCCCGACCTGGCCCATCCTCTGGCCGGGTCGTCCATCGCCCACGAGGTTGGCGGACTGGGCATTTTCTGGCCGCCGAACCTGACGCCCGATCCTGAAACGGGCTTGGGCACCTGGTCGGATCGGGACATCGTCAAAGCTTTGCGCACTGGCAAACGTCCGGACGGCCGCGTGCTGGCGCCTGCCATGCCGTGGACCACCTATGCTCACCTGACCGATGCCGACGCGCTCGCCGTCGCGCATCACTTGAAGGGCCTACCGCCGATACGTGGAACGGTCCGACCGCCGTCAGCGCCTGGAACACCGCAAACGACCCCGGTCGTTTCCGTCGTCGTCCCGGCGGGTCGATAAGGCATTGTTGCATAGATGGCTTGCAAGTTCATCAGCGCCGCAGGCTATGCCGAAAGCATGTTTAGAGCCGAAAATGGCATAGATCGCTTCGGGTCAGGCAATCTTTCCGGGTTGTTGCGAGCTACCATCACCTGCGCCTCGCCTACGCCGAAGATAGCTTGCTGACATCGCCTGATGGCCTCCCCAGGCGCAACTGCTGATCCATGCAGCAACGCCGCCCGGGTCGTTGGCCCCATGCCAACGCGTCAATCTGCGCTGGAGGATGCGGCCGTATCCGGCATGACGGTCGGCAGGAACACAGCGGAGCGGGCGTTGAGAAAAAGGATGGCGGCTACGGCGAGGTAGGCGAAAGCCACCTCAGGGGAACGCCCGATGCCGATCTGCTCGCCGTGGATAAGGCCGAAGAAAGTCAGCACGGTTCCGGCAAGGGCGAAGGCGGCGGCTCGCAACAACTGGCGTTCGATGATGAACACCGCGATGGCCCCAAGCACGATGCCAGCAAGCGTGGCGCCGCCGCCGAGGGTATTCAGCCCGCGATAAAGCACCCCGACCTGGTTGAGCTTGTCGAGGCCGACGGCGGAGGCGCTGGTGCCCGCCGCGCCAAGCGCGTTGTCAATCTGTGTCTTGCCCCAGGCTGCAATCTGCGGCAGCAGCGCCAGCACGATCGCCGGGGCATGCCGATGCGGCGTTTCCTGAAATGCCTGACTGCCGATCAGCATGCCGATATACAGTAATATCGGCAAAATCGCCACGACCGGGATCAGCGCCGAGAGCACCGCGACGATGCCGAATATCGCCAGTCCCAGCACGACAATGCCGGTGGCGAGCGAGTAGCCGATGCGTCCACCCATCGCTTTCCAGCCGGGATGGCCGATATAAACCGCGTTGATGAACGGATTGCCAAGCAAGCAACCGATGAGGCTGATGACGCCATCTGCGGTCAGCACGCGGGTCGTGGGGAAGCTGTCACCAGCGGCCGAGGCGCTTTCGACGTTGTCGAGCGCTTCGACCAAATCGTAAATGCCGAATGGGATTGCCGTGACCAGGATCACGCCGAGATACTTGAAGCCCCCGAAAACCTGTTCGACGGCAGGCGTGGGAAGGGCGAAGCCGAAGCTGCTGACCGACGCGCCGAGCTTGGCTAGGCTGAGGTCGCCGTAGCTGAGTCCCAGCAGCGTCGAACCCCAGGCAATCACGGTGCCAAGACAGATCGCGACCAGGCCGCCGGGCATGCCGCGGAAGTAGCGCACGCCGCCGAACCAACTGCACAGGATGATTGCGAAGCAAACAAGACCGATCACCGGCGTGGAGAACATCTGTGCCGCCGGGTTCATCGCGATGAATGTCAGCGAGATGCCGGCGAGCGAACCGAGCAGGGCGGCACGGGGCGTGATCCGGCGGATCGCAGGGCCGATGAAGCCGCCCGCCATAAGCACGAAACTTTGCACGAACACCCAGGTCAGCCCGGCTTCCCACGCCTGCACCGGGTCGTCGGTCGCCAGCTTGATCGGCAGCATTACGACGAACGTGACCACGAACATGTGCGGCACGCTGATCCCTGACGGCAATGCGCAAACATCAATGCGGCCAGTTCTGCGGGCAAGCCCATAGGCGAGCCAGGCATAATAGGCGGTGCTGAGAAACAGCATCAAACCCAGCGCGGGCAGGATGCGGCCGAACACCAGGGCGTCCGGCATCTTCAGCACGAAGCGCAGCAGTCCCGTCAGAACGAGCACGTTCACCAGGATGTTGGTGCCAAAACCGAACAGCGCGTTCCAGTCGCCGGAAACCCAGAGTGCGGGCCGCGTGCGCAGTGTTTGGCTCATGCCGGTGCTCCTGACACGGTGTGGACTTGGGACAGGATGGGAAGCAGGTCGTCGAGATGGCCGACCCAGCCGAAGATGCCGCCTTGTGCGGCAATCATCTGCAGGCCTGCCGCGTGGAGCTCGGGAAAATAGGAGCCGCAGCATTCGGCGACCACGAGGCAGTCATAGCCGCGGTCATTGGCTTCCCGGACGGTGGTGTTGACGCAAACCTCGGTGGTGACGCCGGTGACGACCAGTTGGCTGATCCCGCGCGCCTGCAGGATTGCGTGCAGGTCGGTGGCGTGGAAGGCGCCCTTGCCGGGCTTGTCAATCACAGGCTCGCCGGGCAGTGGCGCCAGTTCGGGCGTGATATCGTGGCCAGGCTCGCCGCGTACAAGAATGCGCCCCATCGGCCCGGCGTCGCCGATGCGTGACGTGCCTCGGCCGCGCACGTGCTTGGCAGGAGGCAAATCAGCTAGGTCGGGGCGATGGCCCTCTCGGGTGTGGATGACCGGCAAGCCCGCCATCCGCCACGCGTCCAGCAACCGGCGGTTGGCGGCGATAGCGGGGCGAAGCAGCGACACATCGTTGCCAAGCATGGCGCCGAAGCCGCCGGGCTCAAGGAAGTCACGCTGCATGTCGATGATAACGAGCGCACACCGATCAGGCACGAAGGTGAAGACATAGGGCTCGGCGCAAACGGCGATCATGGCATCTCCCCTGCAACCTGCACATGCAATTTGCGCGCCGTTATTACGGCGCTGGGACAACGGGACCAAGGATGGTGGCAGGGCCGGCGGGCAAGGATGCGCCGTGCTTGTTGCGAAACGGCTGTCTCGAACGGCTGCCTATCGCTTGAACCGCACGGAAGCGGACCGGCCGTGATCGGCCCCTCATTGCTTGGTGCGTGGCCCGTGGCTGCCGATGGCGGGCCGAGCCAGTTCCCACGGCGCCGAGCCGATTGCGTCAGCAACGCACCAGCGGCCAGTCCGCTTGCCGACCCGCCACGGGTGAGTCGAACGGCAACGGCCTAGCCTCATCACACCAAGGAGCCGGGCGTGCCCTTCCCGGTTGCCCGTCACCGCCTCATCTAGGGCGGGACAGGATCGGGTGGGACAGCGTGGCACAAGCTTTCGATATCGTCGTGGCCGGGGCCGGGCCGGTCGGCTTGGCATTCGCCGCGTCCCTGGCCAACTCCGGGTTACGGATTGCGCTGGTTGACCCGCAGGCGGGAGCAGCCTTGGCGGACCCCGCCGACGATGGGAGGGAGATCGCGCTGACCGACCACAGCGTCGCAATGCTGGCGGCGCTCGGCGCCTGGGCCAAGATCCCGGCGAGCCAGATCGCGCCGTTGCGCCGCATGCAGGTGCTCAACGGCCCCTCCGACTACGCCATGCAGCTTGGGCAAAGCGGGACGGGCAGCGACATGCTGGGGCGTTTCGTACCCAATCACTGGCTGCGCCGCAGCCTGCACGCCGTCGTGCAGGGCCTCCCAGGCATCGCCGTGCTGCCAAGCCTGTCGGTCTCCACGGTCCGGGCGCAGCGGGGTGGCACGATGGCCACCCTGTCCGACGGCCAGGTGCTGACGGCGGCGTTGGTCGTCGCAGCCGACACCAGGCGGTCGCGGCTGCGTCAGCAGCAGGGCATCAGCGCGGCGCTGCACGACTACCGGCAACGGATGCTGGTCTGCCCGGTCGCACATCCCCTTCCGCACCAGGAAACGGCGACGGCCTGGTTCGAGTATGGCCAGACCCTGGTGACGCTGCCCCTGAATGGCGGTCGGTCGAATGGCGGTCGGTCCTCCGCCGTGCTGACGGTCGGCGAGGCCGACGCGACCGCTCTGCTGCGTATGGACAACGCGGCGTTCGGCCGCGAGCTGACCCGGCGCTACCGGGGCCGGCTGGGCGCCATGCAGCCGGTTGGCGGGCGGCATGCCGTGCCGGTGGTAACAGCCTATGCCGCCCGTTTCATCGGCCGGCGCTTCGCACTGCTGGGGGACGCCGCAGTCGGCATGCACCCGACAACCGCGCACGGCTTCAACTTCGGCTTGCTTGGGCAGCACGCATTGGCACGGGAACTGCGGGCCGCATTGGCGGCCGGGCGGGACGTGGCCGACCCGGCCGCCCTGGCGCGCTACGAGGCAGCGCACCGTGCCGAGACACGGGTGTTCTTCGCCGGGGCGGAAGCGTTGATGCGGCTCTATGCGGCCGGGGACAGCTTGCCGGCGCGCCTGCTGCGGAACGGGGCGTTGCGGCTGGGCAACCTGCCCCCGCTGCGCCACGCCCTGGCAGCGCGGATGCGTGACCCTGACAAGGGCTTCATCGGGGCGGCTGGTCGGCCCGGGTAGCGGTTTGGGTCAGCGTGCTGGTGCTGTCGGCGCAAATGCCCGCCGCTGGCTGCTCCACTTCCGCCGCACTAAGGCCGTGCTGGCCGCCCTGGAAGCCGCATAACAGGATGCAATGCTCGTCCGAATGCCAGACCGCACTTGCTGGCGGGAAATCTGACGGAACCCAGAACAGCAGGACAGACGGCGGTGTCCGATGCTAGGCTCTCCACCATGAACGTTGCCCTCCGCCGCACTATGACCCGCGAGGACTTCCTGGCCTGGGTCGAGGGCCAGGAGGAACGCTACGAGTTCGACGGCCTCCAGCCTGTCGCGATGACAGGGGGCACCAACAACCACGGGGTGATCGCGCGTAACCTTAATGGCCAGCTCTATCTGCTTCTCCGCGGCAAGGCTTGCCAGTCCATGACCGCCGAAGGCGGCGGGGTGGCAACGGTCGGGGACAAGGTGCGTTTTCCCGACGCCACGGTCACGTGCTCGCCGATCCCGGGCACCGAGCGGCTGGTGCCCGACCCCGTGGTGGTTTTTGAGGTCCTCAGCGCGAGTTCTGCTCAGACGGACCAGATAACCAAGCGGCTTGAGTATCAGGCCGTGCCGTCAATCAGGCGCTACGTGCTGATTGACCAAACGAAGATCGGCCTCATCATGCATGTCCGGCACGACGAGGGAGCGTGGAACACGGAACCGCTGAAGGCACGCGATATCCTGCGCCTACCCGAAATCGGCGTCGAGATCCCCGTTGACGATCTCTACGAGGGAGTCCGGTTCCAGGGATGAGCGCCAGCAGCCTTGCTGCACGGACCCGCCTGGTGGCGTCGGGACCTGGTCCGGAGCAGGAGGCTCCACCCTCGCCTCGGACGCCGGTCTTGCCGTTCAAGCTGAACCAGCACCGCCGCCACCTACGGACGAAGCCCGAGTTGCCGGATGCCATGTCACGGTGCGCCGTTCCCGCTTGAACACGGCGACAGGGCGGCGGATTTCCGAGATGGCCCGTTCCGGCGAGGGGCTGTCGATCACCACAAGGTCGGCTGGGTTCCCCACCTCGATCCCGTACTGGTCAAGGCCGAGTATCCGCGCCGAACGGTCGGTCAGCATGGAAAAACACTCGCGCAGTTGGTGGGGCTGACCGACCTGCAGCACGTTGGCCTGCAGGTTCGCCATCCGGATCAGCGAGCAGTTACCATAGGGCGTGGCGGGGTTCAGGACATTGTTGCTGGAGATCGAGCAGTTCACCCCGTGCTCGACAAGGAAGTTGGCATCGGCTACGCCGCGACGTACCCCATGGTCCTGGTCGCGGCCCATCAGATACAAGTCGGTCGCGGGCAGCACGGTGACGTTGACGCCGGCGCAGGCCAAACGGCGCGCCACGGCCGCCATGTCGCCCGGCGGCATCACCGATAGCCTGGTCATGTGTCCCGCGATGACCCGCCCGCCGAGGCCATAGGGTCACGAAGTGCGCGGCCTGGCAAAAGGCAGGGTGCTCGACAGCCCGCCATCCACGGCGATGGCTTGCCCGTTGACGTAGGACGCCTCGTCGCTGGCCAGGAACAGGGCCGCACCCGCGATCTCCTCGGGGTGCCCGGCCCGCTGTAGCGGGTTGAGCTGGCCGATCCGGTTCTCGGTGCCCCGTTCCCGGGCACGATCGAACATGGGGCGTGTCATCCCAGTCTCGATCAGCCCCGGGCAGACCGCGTTGACCCGGACGCCCGTGCCGATCAGCGCATTGGCCGCAGTCTGCACCAGGCTGATGACGCCGGCCTTGCTCGCGCTGTACGGTGCGCCGGCGGCGTTGGCCCGCAACCCCGCGACGGAGGCGGTGCAGATGATGGACCCCCGGCCCCGTGCTGCCATGTGCGGCGCGGCGTGGCGGATTGCCAGGAACGGGCCGACCAGGTTGACGCGCAGGATCTCATGCCACTGCTCGGCCGTCGTTTCCAGGAACGGCACGGCGCCGCCGCTGATGCCGGCGTTGGCGTAAAGGATGTCGAGGCCACCGAATGCCTCGATGGCCCGGGCGACGAACGCCGCCACGTCGGCCTCGCTTCCCGCATCGGCAGTGACCGCCGTCGCCC
>CAXTDP010000033.1:0-18798 GCA_964242295.1 uncultured Acetobacteraceae bacterium
CCGTTTCCACGCTGATCACCTCTTAAGCCGGGACACTCTTCCACGCTGATTCACAGTCCGGCAGCCGCAGTAGCAGCAACGCCAGTTCTGGGCTTCGGCTAGCCGCGTCCGTAGTTCGAGGCAGCGGTGATCGTCCTTGCGCCGGCCTGGGTAGACGCGATGCAGTGCCCATGCGGCATCGATCTGTTCAGCCTTGCTCAAAGGCCTGTCAATCATCCCACACCCTCCGTAGCGCGTTCCGGCTGACTACGCTCAGCCATTCATTGTCGCAGGACTGCACCAGCGCACCCGATGTCCTTGCGGCATCTTAGCAACGCCACATGTCCCGCCGTCAGCATCGCCGGGTCATGTGGTGCCGACAACAGCGTTGGCAGCCCGTATCCGCGCTCCCAGCGCATCCAGCGCATCCCGCACAGATCCCGTCAGCTCTTCAAACGGCACGAACCTTGCAATCTTCTTATTTCCTTCAGGAATCCCTAGCTCTCCGCGACCCAGAGGAAGGCTCGCCTGACGCGGAACGGCGTAGGCGTTGGTGATCCGCCGCCAACCTTGCGCGGTGCGGACGCTGCGGTTCTCCACCTCGATCAACCCGGCCGCCACAAGGCGTTTCAACGCCTGCGATACCGTGTCTAGGCAGTGCCCCGTCACGCGGCTGATGGCGTCATAGCTCGGGGCAGGGTGTTTGCCGAACTTGAACACCAGCGCCCGTAGGACGTTCAGCCCCGTGTGGCCCAGCACCCCGTTCTTGCGCCCCTTGGGCTTGGTGGCGCGGTCTAGATGCTCGGCGCGGTAGATCACGCGGGCGCGGTCGTTCCTATCCATACTGCGGCTCCTCAACGGGGCCGACACGCAGACGTGCTTCTCCAGTCACGCAAAGGGCTTGCGCGAAAAGCGAAGGCGATGCAGGATGATGAAAGCCGCCCGGCTACCATCATCTGATCTGTCGAACCGCCTAGCTCCTGCAAAGAGCTGGGCGGTTTGCGTTTCGGGCCTAAGTCATCCGGTCTCTCCGGTCCTGACGGGATGCCAGGTCGCTTAACGTGGCACGGTCTGCCGGTTGAGTCCAAGGTCGTTCGCTAGACGGCTGGTAATGCTCAGGCGTTTTCCCGTTCGCACTCCAGCACGTCAGCATAGGCTGCGGCCGCAGGCTCACCCCGATGCGTCAGTAGCGCCTCGTCCACGATCTCGCTCGGCCCACACCTCGGCGTTTTTGCGGCCCCAACCTCGGATTACAGCGCGCGCGATGAACGCGGCTTGGTATTTGGCTCGCCAGAGTACGTTGAGACGGTCGAACTCAGGTCCCAAGCGTCGCCATCCAACTCGTAAAGTTCGCCCATAGGGCAGGCCAATCGACTGGTTGATCGTTGTTTTCCATGCTCACTTTCTCATCAGGCGTGGTAAAGGCAGTTATCGCGCGTAGCGGAATTACTTCCGCCCCTCGTCCTGCTTCTTCTGCCGCGCGCCCTCGTTCTGCGCCTTTTGCGACGCCAGCGCGTCATGCAGAGCGTCACGCAACTGCTCATAGCCAGGCGTGGCAACGGTCGGCGCCTGCTGAGGCGGGCTAGGAACCCGCGCCGGCAGGATCGGCGGCAGAGTGCTCTGAACCGATGGCCTATGCGTGATCGCCGTCCAATACGCCCGGATATTTGGGAAATCGTGGCCGGCCAACTTGTAGCCCACCCAAACACCGGCCGGAATGGTGACGGTGAACTGTAGTATCAAGCCGAGCACGCTCGGCATCCACGTCTGCCGTGTGTGGTGGACAGGCTGCAGCGGCTCGCCGCAGCTTGGACAGGCAAACCTGGCCCCATCGGGCAGGACGATAATGCGCTGGGACACTGCTACAGAGCAGTGTTCTAAGTTGACGCAGCAACCGCGCAGGTCAGGCATCGAGTTCCTCCAGCGGCAACCCGTGCAACTTGTGGATTGCCAACCGTATCTCAACCAGCCGCTCCTTCAGCTGCGGCAGCCCCTTGGTGCTGGCGTAGGGCTTGAGGATGATTTCTTCGACCCGGAGCGCCGCGATCTTGTCATCCACCGTGAAGTCTAGCGGGGGAGGAGCCTCAATACGGCGACGCCGGATCATGGCGCGGTTCCCTGCATTGCCCGCACTCCCTAATCGCAGAACACCTTGAGCGTGCGCCCTTCGTCCTGACGCACGATGTTGACAACCGAGTAGCCATGTTTTGCGAACGCCCGCCCGGTCTGGTCAATGACCTCGACGCGCGCCCCTGCGGCCGGGGCGGCGCCGGGGCTTGGCGGCGACAAGTATTGGAGCCTTGCCGGACCCGGCTGGGCCGGCGGTTTAACTTGCCGTAATCGTTACATGGCAGGCGAGGGGGGTAGGCAATCTCGGGTGCTTGACCGCGCGGTGCGCGCTAGTTCACGACTATGGTGCTGGGCCTCTATGGCGCCGTCGCGTCGCCGGGGTTGTCGGATGCACGTCGATGTGGCGCTGCCTGCGCTGCCAGATAGCAAGCTGAGTGCCCAAAAAGCCACCATCCATAAGATACAATGGGCCGCACACATTCTTCCCTTGCAAGGCCGACTCTGGATGCGTAATGTGTATGTGCGTGTAGGAGGTCCGAATCGAGCATGACCACGCGGTCAGAGGGGATAAGGGAGATCGAGCGAGAGATGGGCCTATCGTCCGTCGCGCTCCTGAACTTCATACGTTTTTTGACGCACTCCGATGTCCCCGCCCCCTTCAACCTCGCTTTGGGCCGAGGGTATCGCAACGCTCGCCTTATGGCTGAATGGCTTGTCAGCCTGCTTCTGGCGATAGCTCTGGACAACCCCACGAACGCGGCCTGGCAGGTTCCGGCCTGCGGCAACCTGCGTGTGGTGAAGTCGCGGATTGTCCGTGAATACAGCAAGACCATTGCAGAGGCCGGAAACTGGCATACTTCATTAAAAGAGGAAGCTTTTGACGTGCCGGAGTTCCTTGCACATCGTTTTATTGAGTGGGAAGGCCAAAGCCTACTTGTATCAATAGTCGATATGGCCAAACATCTTGCTGAACATTGGGGAGATGAAGTGCATGAGAGGTTTCGCGCCGGGTTTAGCCTGACGATCAACCTGGGCACGTCCATGTCTGCTGAAATGATGCAATGCCTTGCACCCGATGAAGACGGTATGACCCTGTGGTGCCGCACCTTGTTTCTTGCACAGGACAGTGAAACAAAGGTCTCCACTGCAAACCCGGTCCGGCGGCAGGCAGTAATCAACCTCCAACATATCGAGATGCTGGCACGGCTTTACGCTGGCACTCTCGCGCACGAAAAACCATCGTCATCCCACACGCCAGCCCTGCCAGGGGCTGGCGCAGACGAGATCACCTCAGATACGGCGAAGGCCGCACCGGTTGCCAGACCGGGCGGCCCCGTCGATGCTCCCACGCCTAACACACGTAAGAAGCGCACTCTCAACAAGGCGCAGTCTGCATCATCTTTTCCTACCTTGATAGTTAGAAAAGGTGAGCGTGTTCGACGCGTGGGTTCTTCCGCGTTCAATTTGGAGAACCGCCATCATGGCCTTGAACCGCATCACCACGCTTCAGCATAGGCTGAAGTCTCTCACAGACGACGCCCTGCCCAACAACCGCGCCACCTATACGGCGGCGGTCAATGCCCAGATCCCGGTATGTCAGATAAACCGCATCTGGCACTTCCGCGACGAGGATGTGCCGGAGATCATGGCTTACTTTGGGTTGCGACCCAAGGCCGGCACGTTCGCGGCTGCGCCCCGCACCCCGGTCCACGCCGTCTAGTCAGGCCCGTCAAACGCGACGCTGCACACGCTGCGCCGACGGAACCTGGATAGACGAGTAGGTATGATGCGCGTAGTTGCCCAACGCTCTAATACCGGAAATCCGTCCACAGTTCCATAGGTTTTAGCCAGCAAGTTGCATGCGCCGTCCGTCAAGGAAGGTGGGCCATGCCTACTGCTATTAAGACTGCTTCTAGCTCAAAGCGTCCCCGGCGCAAGCGGAAGCCGACGCCCGCCGCCGCGCTCGTCTCCGATCAGCGCATTGACCTAGCCTGTCGGCTGGATCGCGGCGCCGACGTGCTGCTCTCCTGGGGCAATCACCTCGCGGCGGAACGGTTGTCGCTGCGGGCGCAAGCACTGCGGGAAGCGGGCCGATGAGCGACCTGCAGGCCGGCGTCCAGCGCGTCAACGATGAAGCCGGCGGGGTGCTGCGGTTGCAGGTGATCCGCCGTTCCGATCTGCCGGGGCTGGCCCTGGAGGCGCTGGCCGGCGATGCAGAGGCGGCGGAATTGCTGCGGCAAGCGCAGGACACCGCTGCTGCCATTGAGGCCGCACCCCGTCACCGGCTCATGCTTTGCGGTAGCTGCCCCCGCGGGCTGCGGGATCGGAAGTATGCCGTCGTCCTCGCCCGGCCGGGCTGTGATGATCCCACAATGGCCTTGGCAATGGCGATCTGCCTACGGTGTGGGCCGACCCCTGGAGCCATCCAGGCGGCGGCACGGGTCGCGCTGCGGCGTATCTGGCCGGACTTGCGAGACATCCAGGTCTCGCATCCGGAAGGCGGTCGGGCATGAACGCCGCCCACATGATTCCAGGGGATCGCACCACGCCGCGGTTGCCGCTGCGCCCCGAGCTGCGCGCCGTGGCGAAGGTTGGAGCAACCGGACGCTGCCCCGTGTTCTCACGCATCGGCGGCCGGTTTCCCGTGCGGGACGGGTCCGTTTCGTTGGGCGACGCCGTCAAGATGTTAGTGGCAGGTGAGGGATGATGGCCTCATTGCCGCCTGCGGACCTGCGGAAGTTGATCGGCATCCTGGGGCGGCTGGGTAGCGATTTTGACGGCGAAAGAGCTGCAGCTGGACTGCTAGCCACTCGGCTGCTGCGCGCTGCCGGCACCACCTGGGATGATCTCCTGACGGCACCCAAGGCGCAGCAGCCGCCTCCGGGCGGATCGCAAAGGGGGTCGCAAGGCGGCTCGCAAGGCTGGGATGCTGGCCGGTGGCAGGACAGCGACAACATCGCGTTCTGCTTGGGCTGGATTGCCGAGTTGACGGCTTGGGAAGTGCAGTTCGTCACAGACTTGCGGCGGAAACGCCGGCCGCTGACGCCGGCACAGAAAGCCAAGATTGAGCAGATTGTGGCCTCGCTGCGGATGCGGGGTTTCACCTGATGCCGGACGGCGGGCACGGCAACCTTGACGAGCTGCGCCGCGCGCTCCGGGCCGATGCGGACAAGGTGGCGCGGGCACTGCTTGGGGACCCGTGAGGAACGGCGGGAGGCAATGGAGGCGTTGGAGCAGAACAAGACGGTTGCCCGGTGTGCGATGGTGTGGGACGCGCTGGCCGCGCTGTTGGCGGACGGCGGCCCGAAGGCATCCGGCTGGTTGGCGCTGGATGTGGAGCCTACGCGGGACGGTCCCGCGCGGGTCCTGCGCCTCAAGGGGCGGTCAGAGTTGGCGAAAGGCTGGCAGGCACCGACGCTGCTGCTCGATGCGCTGCTGCCGGTCGAGCTGGTGCGATACTTCTGGCCCGATGTGGAGCTGGTGGCGGACGTGCAAGCCGAGATGCCGCACCAGCACGTCCACCAGGTCACAGACAAGGCTTATGCCCTGTCCATGCTGGCGCCGCTGGGAAAGGAAGCTGCCGCCGCTGATCCGAAGGAAGCGCAACGCCGACTGAACCGGCTGCGGGAGTTGCGGGCGGTGCTGGTACGGGAAGCCGTGCGGTGGGCGCCGGGGCAGGTGCTGGTGGTGGCGCAGAAGGCGGTCAAGGAAGCCCTGATTGATCTCGGCGGACTGCCCGGCAACATCGCCCTGGCGCATCACAACGCGATTGCCGGGCGCGATGAATGGCGGAATGCGGCTGCCGTCGTCGTCGTTGGCCGGACCCTGCCCAGCCCGGCGGTGGTTGAGCGGATTGCGGAGGCTTTGACCGGGGAGGCGGTGCCGACGCTGGTGGGCTGGTATGAGCGGGCCGATGCCGTGCGGGAGATGGCAGACGGGTCCACCATCCAGGCTGATGCTGACCGGCATCCGCATCCGGTTGCCGAGATGGTGCGATGGCAGATTGCCGAAGCGCAGCTTGTGCAGATCGTGGGCCGGGGTCGAGGCGTGCGCCGGACTGCGGCGAACCCGGTGCATGTCCTCGCCCTCACCGATGCGCCGTTGCCCATGCCTTTGGCTGGGTTGCTGGATGCTACGGATGTGGAGCCGGGACCGGCTGAAATGATGCTGGCGGAAGGTGGGCTGATCTTTGAGAACGCCCGTCATGCGGCGATTGCCTATCCGACTCTGTGGCCTAACCACAAGGCTGCGGCAAAGGCGTTGGAACGGTCGAGGAGTGCGACATTCCCCTTCTATTATTCAACAGTAGGGAAATGTCGCACTCCTCGGCAGGATGGGGACGGTCTGGTCGAGGTCGCCTATCAGGTGGCAGGAGCCGGACAGAAGCCGGTCAAGGCGCGGGTTACCCCTCTGCTCTGCGCCGATCCCGCCACCTTCCTGACGGCGCATCTGGGCAAGTTGGCCTGGTGCAAGGTCGGTGATGCCGTTCCGCCGGAACCTGAGCCGCCCGCGCCCGAACCCCCGAACCCGGAACCGCCGCCGGCACCTCGCCCGCCGCGTCCACCACCTGCTGCCGACGATGACGACGTTGATGCCGATCTGCCGCCGGAGCCGCCGCCCGGGCATCCGGCATGGGATGTGCCGCCGCCAGCGGAGCTGGATGGCTCGGAACTTGCCGGGTGGGACGACCCCGGCGCCGATCCTGTGACCCTGGCATGGGATGCGCCGGAGCCGCCGCCGGTCCTTGTCTGCGATGCGCCTTGGTTGCACCCGGAGGTCCCCGCAACCGGCAGGTGGTCCAGGTGCAGCACGTCACTGTCAACGACGGCGGGCAAGCTGTGGTCGCCGGCAACATCGGGCCGGGGGGTGCTCCGGCGCCCCCGGCTGTTTCACGTAGGGGTGGGCATCGAAAATGAGCAATGAACCTGTTGTGCCTTTGCCCCTGTCGCGCGCTCTACAAGCGGCGGCTGCAGCTCCTCGATGCGGCGCTTGCTGCAAGCGGACACGATTGGCCTGCCAAGGGCCTGCAATGTCCAATGGGCGCTGCCGCCTGCACGGTGGGGCTAGCACCGGCCCTCGGACGCTGGAGGGGCTGGCACATAGCAAGGCGGCCCGGCGGCGCCACGGCAAGCGGGACGCTGCTGCTCGGGCACGGGCGGCGCAGCGTGGTCTAGCGCGTGCCGAATTGGCGAACCTGCGCTAGTTGGTGCGGGAGATTGTGTCGGACCTCAATGCCGGGGCGTAAATGCAAGTTGCCAAACTGGCGAATTGCATTGCCCTGCGCTTGATCCTGAAACCCAGAGAATCAACGTTTATATTGTCAACGTTGAAAAGGAGCTATCTGCAAATGTTCACCGATACCGCTATGACTTCCTTACGCCAGACTGATCGGCGGCGCCTGCTCGCCTTTTTGGTCAAGCTGGGCCACCAGGACCCAGAACAGCGCGCGCAAGCCGCCCTGGCCGCGACGGAGTTGCTGCAGCGCAAGGGATTGGGCTGGGATGCCTTGGTCCCAACCGGGTCCGGCAAGGGCGGTGGTAACGGCCTGGCGCATGATTGGAAAGCCCAAGCCGTCGAGCTGGCGAACTGCCCCGATCTGACGCCGCCTGAGCGCGCTTTTATGCTCAAGTTGCTGGGCTGGAAAACACCTGGCGCTGATGGCCTGGCGCGGATGCAAGCTATTGCCGAGCGGGTTGGTGTCGAGCTGCGCTGATCTGTTCAAGATGATGGCGGTGGGTAACTTGGGGTGTTCGGTTAGGAATTGTTCAAACGCTGGAATGTGCTCAGGCGACCGGAGATAATCCCCACCTAACGGGGGGGATCATTATGGAAGCCGTTTATCGCATCTTGGTTGTCGATGATGACATCGAACTCGGCGATACCATCGCTCAAGAGCTTGAGGCTGCCGGGGGCTTCGTCGCAGAGGTGGTGACAACGGTTCAGGCAGCGGAAGAGGCAGTGTTGGCACCAACGTCCGACGTATCGGCGCTTCTACTCGATGTGGGGCTTCCGGATGGAGACGGTCGGGAGCTATGTGCCCGGCTGCGCAAGAACGGCGTCAGCCTGCCAGTGATCATGGTCAGCGGGATGGTTCAGGAACTCGACGTTGTACAAGGCTTGGACTCCGGGGCCGACGCCTACGTGCGTAAGCCTGCCGCTGCATCCGAGTTGATTGTACGGCTGCGCAAGCTGTTACCCACTTCTCAGCCTCCGTTAGTTAGCGCCGGGCCGGCGGCTTTGCCCTAGTCACGGCGGCCATCGCGCTTTGGAACACCGTCTATCTCGGCCGGGCGCTAGATGCCGTACGACACCGCGGCGAGCTGGTGGTTCATGCTGCTAAACGTGAATCTAGCATCCGACCTTTAGGGTGACCTCCAGCAGGCCCTGTGCAGCGCCGCAGCGTGATGGTGGCCGGTGCTGGCGGGGTCGCTAGCAGCAGCGCCACACCGTCACACCATTCCAAGCGTATCCACGGGCTGACGGAGGGGCGGCATGAGCGAGGAGCGAAGCACCACGATGGCCGACGCCCCCGATGCGTGCGAATGCTTCCCGCTGGACCTGAGCGTGAATGGTTTGTGGTGGGTGCGTTGCATGGCAGGCCATTTCGACGCCAATGGCGTTTGGGAGGTGTGGCGCTGGAGTGTTGAGTGCCGCTGCTGGTGGCGCGGTAGCAATTTGTGGGAGCCGACCTGGGCTGCTCAGCAGGGCTGGCGTTGCATCGCGCGTGCCGTGCCGCCGAACCGCATGTCATAACCCCAGCCGCCGCCCTCCTTCTCCTCGGCGCTCCCGGCATGTGGACGTGCGTCAACCTCGACCCGCTCGCGATCTGCCAGGCCACGGGCGACGTGTGCGTGACCGCCAGCCCGCACGAGCTGCTGGTGATGGAGCGCGACGCGGAGACGATCACGGTCACGCCGCTGCATGGGCCGGTCGCGGACGTGGCGTGGAACCTGATCATGTTGCGAGCAGCGGACGCGATGGTGCTAGCTCGGAATCGGGCGGAGCGAGCGTAGCAGGCGCGGATGGAGGCCGCACAGTGACAAACGCCCGGCGCGCGCGGGCTACGGGGCACTGGATAGGTCAAAATCTCGCCGTCCGTCAAGCATTGACCCGCAATAAATAAATAAAGAGAGAGTAAGAGAGAGTGCGTGTGTGTTTTTCCCCTCATTCAATCAAGTCAATGACGCGCACTTGTGCGCCAGACAGCGAAAAACCTTGAACCGTTGCTGTGCCGGCACTATGGTTCAATTTATCGCATCACCCTTGGGGTTGAGATGGGTTTCGAGCTTCTGACCAAAGATGAAGTGGCCGCGCGGGTGCATATCTCGCGTCGTTACCTCGAACGGCGAATCGCCTCCGGCACTGGCCCGGAAACGCTGCAGGTCGGCCGCCGCGTGCTGGTCCGGTCCGACGCTTTTCAGGCCTGGATTGAGGGGCTGACGGTGCAGTCGCGGCGCTGCAAGGCAGTTTCCCTGGGCACGCCGCCCGCGGTCCTGGCCGCGCAGGAAGCGGCGCCGGCTGACCTTGCCCACGGGCAGAGCCTAGCGCCTGCCTGGCCGTCCTCCGCGGCCCCGTAGGAGCATCCATGTCCCGTCTCAGCCAGGACCTGTCGTTCTCCGAGATTGTCGCGGTCAAGGCGCTGCTGGTAGCGCGCGGGACGACGCCCACACCTGCTCCGGCAGAATCTGGCACCCTGTCTGGTGCGCCTACTGCTGGCACGGCGGGCACTACGTTTGCGCCTGGGGGCACGTTCAGCCTTTTGAACGCCTCCAGCTCCGGCACCACGGCTTACATCGGGTTGTTCAACGTGACTGCCGGCGTCTACCAAGGCGCGCTCCTGGCTGTCACAGGAACCTCGGGCGCCCTGCCCAACCTGACGCCTGCCGCAGCCGCCACCTACGCCATCAAGCTATGTGCCGATGCCGCTGGCGCGACCGTCTTGGCGACCAGTCCGAACATCACGGTGAGCGCTGCGGTGGTGACGCCGACGCCGACCACCATCAACGCAGCCAGCCTTGTCGCCGATGGCGTCACCCTCACCCTCACGTTGTCCCAGGCCGCAACCATCGTCGGGACCGCGACGGTAGCGGTGAACGGGGTTGCCGATGCCGTCACTTGGACCATGCCCGGCACGGCCAGCGCCACGCGCACGGGCACCCTGGCGACGGCGGCGCTTGCTGGGGATACGGTGACGTTCTCGGCGGGCACAGGCTTCACCAGCCCGGCACTCGGGGGCGCAGTCGGCAACCTGGCCGTGGTGAACAACAGCACCGCAGCGTCGGCATCGAGCAGCAGCACGATCCCCGCGGATGGCACGCTGTCGGGGCTGCCGACGAGCATCGTTGCCGGTCAGCCGCTGTCGGCGGCGACCTACACGGCGCAGAGTTCGCTCTATCTCGTGCTCTACAGGATGTCCGGCGGTGTCGAGGAAGGCTCGCGCTGGCAGCCCGCCCAGATGCCGGGTGGCACTCTCTCGTTGCTCATTCCTCAGACGGCTGGTGCTTACACCGTTCGGGGTTTCGCTGCGGTGACGGGCGGCAGCGCAACCTATGAAAGTGGGCAAATCAGCGTCACCGCAGCCCCTGGCGCGCTGCCGGCTACGCCGACGCAAACGGCGGACACCGGGGCGACGAGTTCGGCCGTCACGATGAACTGGACGGCTACCGCAAGCAGCTACCGCGTCCTGGCCCGTCCGGGTGTGGGCAGCACCTATGGCAGCCTGGCCGATGTGACAGTTTCGACGAACAGCTACACATTCGCTGGACTGGCGCCGAGCTCGTCGCCCCGCGCCGTCATCATCGCGTACAATGCGAACGGCTACGGCACGCCGACCGGGCAGTTCCTGTCGTTCACCGCGGCAGCGCCCGCCACGGCGTCAGCGCCGACCGGCGTTACGCTGAGCAGTGCCGCAGAAACAAGCCTGCATGTTTCGTGGACCGCCCCAAGCAGCGGCCCGACGCCAACGGCGTATGATCTCGCTCTATCAACAGATGGTGGAGCGACGTTTGTTTCGCAGACCAGGCAAAGCGGCGATCCCATGCTTTATAGCGCCATCTTCGCGCGCCTTATCCCGGGCACGAGCTACATCGCCCGGGTGACTGGCGTAACCGGCGACATCGGCACGGGACCGCTTGGCACGTCCTCCGCGAACAGCAACGCGCTTTCCACGACGGCGACAACTTCGCCTCCGAACACGCCGACCTCGTTCTCCACCACGCAGTCTGGCGCCAACCCCACCACGAACATCACTCTGACCTGGGCCGGCGCAGTCCCGCCTTATGTGGCCAGCGCCACTCTGACACAAAGGACGCCGAGCGGGTCCGGCAGCTTTGTCCCGTCCAGCTATACCTACAGCGGCAACCCCTACATGAACGCGAGGGGCCTCACGCCCGGCTCCAGCTACGATTTCCAGTTGGTGCTGACGAACAGCGTTGGGTCCACGCCCGCGGTGACGCTCACGAACGTCTCGACGGCGGCCAGCTAGCGCCATGAACATCCTGGCCGCCCCGTACGACCCGGCGCTGTTTACGCAGGGCGATCGTGCAACCGCGTCACCATCCCTGTGCCCACCATGTCTGCGCCCGCCCGGCTTTCCATCCTTTGTGCCACATCTCCGCTTGCTCCTTGTAGACGTATGGGCAGTCCGAAAGCGGGGCGGCATGTATGCCGGCCTCAAAGCCAGCTTCATACGCCTGCAGCTCCCATGGCGTTCCAGGCAGCCTGAATTCGCGCCGCACGTTTTTGGCAAGTTGGCGTGTACCAGAGACAAGGTTGCCCAGCATAGCCACGAAGCTTGGTGGGGTAAGGGTGCGCTGGGTGGGATGCTGATCCATACCCGTCACCGCATCGTAAGCGCATTGACCTGTCAAGATGAACGTGGGGCCGCCCCGCACGATCCGGCGCCCTCCGCCTCGTCTTGCCTCGGCGCTGCGCTTCCGGCCACGGGCCGGGCGGTCCCGTCTGTCCACAACACGATGCAGCCGGGCACGCCCGATCTGGCCCCTGACGGCACTACGCGACGGAGTTCCTGATGGCAAACCCTCAAACTGCCGCTCATGCCCCGGACCCGTGGGCCATCTTTGACGGGGTTCCGCCGGGAAAAGCGGCGGTTGCGCCAGTAGCTTCGGCTGACGATCCCTGGGCCGATTTTAATGGCACGCCGGTTGCTGCTCCGGCGCCCGTCCAGGCTGGTCCAGTTCTACAGCCTGGCCAGCGCACCGGGATGCTCGCCAACGTGGCGGCCGGCGCACAGGAAGGGCTTGCGAGCCTCGGCAACATTGCGGCTGATCCTGTAGGCCAGATGGTCGTCAAGCCAGCGGTTCTGCTTGGCACCGGCGCCTATAATCTTGGCGCGCGAGCGTTCGGGTATGCGCCAGCCGATCCAATGGCGACGTTGCGTGCGGTGGACAACTTTCGTCGCCCATCGTTGGACGAAATCCCCGAAGGTACCGGCTTGGCTGGTGCGGGCGCTGGCGACCGTGTGATCGCCGCTGCGGATCGTGCAGCGGGCTTGGCCACTCCGGCTGATGTTGTGCCGGACGGCGCTGCTCAACGATATGCACGCGCTGGAACGGCCGGGGCTGTCGGCATGGCGGCGTTCGGTCCGACGAACGGATTGCTGAAAACGGCGGGGACGCTGGCGACGGGGGCAGTGTCCGGGGCTGGCTCGCAACTGGCTCAGGATGTGCTGCCGAACGATCTAGCGCCCGGTGGCGCGATCCTGGGCGGAATTGCAGCGCCGATGCTGCCGGCGGTAGGCGTGGCAGGCATCCGGGGTGCGGTCGGCCTGGTGACCAATCCGTTGATGGAGTACGCCAGGCCGGCGCTCGGGACTGGCCGCAATGCCTTGGAAGGTGCTGCATCGGGCCAATCCTTCACGGCAGAAAGTGGCGCTCCACTGAGTGCTAGTCGCAATCAGGTCCGAGCTGCTGGGGATCGCCTCCAGGGCGCGATGCAGGACCCGGTGGCGACGCGGCAGGCCCTTGATGCTGCGCCACCGATGGCGACGACGCCGGACGGTCGCCCTGCCGGCCTTACCGCCTTCCAACTGACGCGCGACCCCGGCTTGCAGGGTGCCGAACAAGCGGCGGCAAGCGGTCCTGCTGCCGGAGATTTCCAGGCGCGTGCCGCGGCGCAGAATGACGTGAACGTGGGGGCAATTCGGGGGATCGCGGACGGGGCGGACCCCTCGGCGCTGCCGGATGCCGTGCGGCGCCAAGCCGACGAAACGGCGGCCCTGCATGACGCCCGTGTGGACCAGGTCAGCCAACGCATGGCGGACGATCTGGCACGCATCCAGGCGCAAGCGGACGCGACGCGGGCCGGGCTGGGCCAGCGTGCCGACCAGGCGTTGCAGGCCATCGGCGGCGACCTGCCGGCGGGGTCGGATGCACAGGTCGGCGCATCGCTGCGGGCGCCCGTTGCAGCAGCGCAGCGCCAGGAAGGGGCCGCGGCGTCGCAGATGTATGACGCTGTCGCTCCTGACGGCGACCTCGCCCTGTCCGTTGCACCCTACAAGCAGGCGGCGGCTGCGTTGGCACAAGAGGTAACGCCCTCCTCGGCACCGCCGCCGGAGTTGCGGGCGCGGCTGATGAACCGGCTGGCTACCATGCCGGACGTCGTGCCCTATGGCGAGGCTCGGGATATCCAGCAGCAGCTTTCCCAGGGGATGCGCGATGCCAAGGCGTCGGGCGACATGGCGGAACACCGCCGGCTGTCCATCCTGCGCGGCGGGGTCGAGGACTCGCTATCGAGTGCGGCGGCGGATCCATGGGCAGACTTCAACGGGGTTCCTGCCACTCCTGCTCCTGCCGATGGTGCAGTGGGAGCTGCAGCGCCGGATGTAGGCGGCAACGTCTATACCGCTGCCGCCCCGCCCGAACTGATGCCCAACTTTGACGCCGACGCCGCGGCTCGGCTGCGCGCTGCCAATGCCAAGGCTGCTGACAATGCGGCTCGGTTCCGCACTGCGCCGGGCGTGGGCGACATCCTCAAGTCAGGGCCGACTGCCGGCACGTTCCGCAGCGGGGACAACGCCGTGCCGTCCGCTATCGTCAAGACCGGACCGGCAGGTGCGGACACGGCTAAGGCATACCTTGCCGCTGGCGGCAGTCCGGAAGCTCTGTCCGATGCCGCGGCCTTCTCATTGCGCCAGGCCGCGATGAAGGATGGCGTGCTTGATCCCGCGGCCTATGCCAAGTGGGCCAAGGAGCGGCAATCCTTCCTGTCGCAGATCCCGGACGCCGCGGCACGGTTTGGTGCTGCTGCTGACGCGGCGGCTGCTGCACGGGCCGGCGGCAAGGCGCTCGATGCCCACCTCGCTCAAGCGGCGAAGGTGGCCGAACACACGGTGAACGACGCGGCGGCGGCCCGTGCGGCGGCGATCAAGGCCAATCAGGATACGGTTGCCGGCAAGTTCCTCGGCGGCGCCGATCCGGTGCGGCAGGTGGGCACCATCCTGAAAAGCTCCACGGCGGAACGGGATGCGGCGCAGCTCGCACAACTGACGGCGAATGATCCGGCGGCGTGGGCTGGGCTACGGCGTGCGGTTGCCGATTACATCCTGCGCGATCTCAAGGGCAACGCCGGCTCTGCCACAGGTCTGGAAACCGCGCTGGACGGCAACCGGCTGCAAACCTTCCTCCGCAACAGCAAGCCGGCGTTGCGGCACATCATGGACCCGGGCGACGTGACGGCGTTGCAGAGCGTAGCGAACAGCCTGGCCTCGTCCGGGCTGTCAAAGCAGCGCGGCGTTGGGCTATCGGCCGCGCCGGCTCCTACGTCCATCCTTCAACGCTTCACACACGAACTGGCCGGAATGACGCTGGGCGGCGCAACCGGCGCGGGGATCGGCACGGCGCTCCTGGGGCCGGCTGGCGGCTATGTCGGCGGTGCGATGGGTGCGGCGATGGGCAAGGCGATGCAAGCGGCCCGGGAGGCTGGAATCCAGACTACCGATCACTTGGTTAGCCAAGCTCTGCTCAACCCGGCGCTCATGCGGGTGCTGCTGACCAAGGCGACGCCGCAGAACCAAGTGTCGCTAACGACGGCGCTGGGCAACCAGCTCCGCCGGGTGTCGCTGGTGTCGGCGGTGCAGCCGGGGAGCGGGCAGGATCAGCAGCGGCAACGGCAGGCGGCGGCTCCGGCGTTCGCGGTGCGGCGCAACGACTTGTCCCCGCTGGCGTCCCGCGCTGCCTCGCACACAGGGCAGCCGGTCAACTCGCTGTTGCGGTAGGGGGGCGGGCTGCAGAGTATGCTTATCCGGGCGGGTAACTGCTGGATGATGATGCTGAAAACGCTTGGGGAACGCGCCAGAGCCATCTACCGTATAAGGCCAACGTCAGGGCAGTTGCATGGGCGCGCGTGGATTGAACGGTTCTAATGGTTCATCATCGAATCCATTTCCAACGATCATTGCAGACTTGAATCAGGCCGAGGCTGTTAGCAAGGAACAGCCCGAAAATCTTGGGATTGGCTCTGAAGCTAAGGTTGAGCATCTCCACCCCTTCCTCACACCAGCCATTGAGCGCCGTGAACACACTTCAACTCGCCCGAAAGTAGAAAGTATGTCGCAGTCAGACAGCAACGCCACTTTCGCGGAACTCCGCGCTCAACTAGCAGAGGCGCGTTCTGACGGAAAGCTGGCGGAGGCGATAGGAAAAAGCGATGCGCGATATGCTGAAGTAGTCGGACGCCTAGATACAGGCCTTACAGATATCAAAGGACAGATCACCGCGGTAAATACCAGACTTGAGGGTATTGAGCGTATGACTGGGGGCATTAAGACAACAGTAATGGTCACTGGCTTAACAGTGGTTGCCATTATTGTTGCAATATTGACATACGGTCAGACTTGGTTTGGAATAGGAATTACGACCAGAGATGCAGTTAAAGCTGAGGTTACATCAATGCAGCAACAGGCTAAGCCTCCGGCGGGGAATCCTCCTTAAGACGGCTTTCTGCTTGTGTCTTTAGTGCATTACGTATATTCTGGATATGACTGATCTCTTTGGAGTATTGTTCAAAGAAATATAGTTCAATTGCGGAAGGCGGTTGTGTAAGTTTATCACGTGCGGCATTCATTTGTTGAATAATCAGACTGAACATTTCGTCTACTTTAGCAGTAAGACTGCTGTTGTCGGTCTCAAGAATGACTATTAATCGACCCATTACAGCCATTAAGACCGCGCTGCTAGCTTTATGCTGTGCTAAGTTCTTTCCATATATTGTGAGGTCGTCGGCCAAGTTCTATCTTTCATATGTGTATGGAACACCTTTGCGGCGAAGCTGGTAGCCGTCAACATGGTGACATTCTTGCGTTGCCGCAGCGCACGTAGAGCCTGGCGAGGCCCCTTCCATCGTGCGCTGTGGTGAGGCGGTGCCCCCCTGGACGTCGAGGTTCAATTCCACCACCACCCAAGGCACCCCGGCGGCGACCCAATTGCAGGTGCAGGAGAACAACATGAGCGATACTTTTGGCGAAGCCCTCTCCGAACTGGTGGTCAAGCACCGCGACAGCGGCGACGACCTGGAAGAGATCATCAGCGAGATGGAGTTGCAGATGATGGCCTTGAAGGAGCAGTTGGAAGAGGAAGAGGAGTGACCTATGCCTTTGGACGCCACCCCGATCTCCTCCACCCCCGCCGACAGCCCCGCCCTATTCCATCAGCGCCGGGAGGATGCGGCAAGTTGAGCACCGCAGCGCCTCCAGCACGGCACAGGTGCCTCGGCAGCAGCCGCCCACCATCGCGCGCTTCGGTGTGGGCGCGTGCGATCACTCCCGCGCCGTCCGGGGCTGGGATCGCGAACCAGGCCACGGCGGCGCCTTCCGGTTGGTTGTGAAGGGCAGCAGCCTCTGCCGGTGTCAGTGGCGGTCCAGGATCATGGATCATGGATCATCACGGCGACGACACCAGTTGCAAAGCCCAACTGTGCGGTGTCACCCACGAACGTCTATGAACGCCTGGCGATCAGGTGAACTGGTGCCGCCAGCCCGCGACAGATCGAGCAGGCAGTGTCGCTAGAATGGCGCCGAACGGTTGGTTGCCTCTGAATTAACGGCCTGTAGCAGGACCGTCGGGAACGTGCCCGCCAAGCTGGTCAGAGGCCAGCCTGGCGGGACGCTGCGTAGCCTCTTACGCGCGCTTGCTGCGGCGGCGGGTCAGGCCAACGCTAAGCAGGCCGGCTCCCAATAGGGCGAATGAGGCCGGCTCGGGCACCCTCGTGGCTACAGGAGTATAGTTGACAACCAAGTCATTGTAGTCGTTGTCATCGCCCTGGCCCAAAGGCCCGCCGTCATCGAAGAAGAAGGAATAGGTGCTGGTGGAAGCTCTGAGGAAAATGTCGATTTCGGCTTGGCTGGCGGCTTGCCCAGTACCGAAACCGTCGGTGAAGCGGGTGGCGTCGTTGCCGTTACCTTGGGGATTGGTGTCAAAATAGAAAAGAAACGGAGTATAGCCTGGCGCGATCGTTGCAGTCGTGCCCGTGGCTGTTGAGGCCGAGAACACCTGGGTCAGCGATGCGTGCCCGGTGGTCGAGTAACCGAACGAGTTTGGGAAGTCCGTCGAACGCAGTTCGACCGTGCCGCTGCCGGGCAGCGTAAAGGCTGCTGTGCTCTGGCCCACATACGACCAGCCCGAGAGAGACCCGTTTGCGGCGATGAAGTCAGCATTGGATACGCTGCCGCCGATTGTTGTGGCTTGGGCACCTGAAGCACCCAGGGTTGCGGCAAGCATCGCGGCGGCTGCGAGAGTCTTGAGATTATCAAAGTGTGGCAGCATCTACTTAGTCTCACTTTCAACACAGGCTCATGCCTGGTGACCTCTCCTATGCGAGTGATATGCCAGCAAATTTTACCCATATATAACAATTACTTGTGAACATAACAAGCAATGCCTGTCTTTAAATTGACAATATTTTGACATATTGTAACATAACATATAATATTAACAAACATTGCTAAATTGCAATCAGTAGCCAGAAACAAGCAGGAAGTATGGACGCTACGTAAAGCTGAGGTTCGCCGCGCTTTTGGCTGGCACCGCTGCCGGCCAGGCGGTGGCTGCCGCGCCGTCCTCGCCCATCCTGGACGCCGGCCGCCAGATTGCGGCGCTCAACCGGCAATACGATCAGGCGGACGTGGCGGGCGCCGATCGGTGGGCGGTGGAGGCAATCTGGGCGCAGACCTGGGCACACGAACGGACAATCTTGGACGCCACCCCTTCAACGATCACGGAGGCGATGGTGGTCATGATGATAGCGGCTGGCAATCTGGACACGGCCAGCGCCTCTGATGATGCGGGCGACATGGTGGCTATAGCCATGCACGCTGTAGAGCGCGCCATCCGGTTCCTGGCCAAAACGCAGGGCGTGACCGCCGAGGAGTTCGGGGCGGGCTTCTACCTGCTCGAACGCGCTGCACCCTCACGTTCGGGGAGCGTGGCGTGATGGGCGATTTGTCCATCGCGCCTGACACCGGTCACGGCTGGCTGGCGAAGGTGCTGGCCGGCGATCCCGTGGCGTGCGCGGTGCTCGCCCTCGCCCGCAACCTGCCGGATGCAGAGTTAGACGCTCTCATCCTGCGCGTGGAGCAGGTAGAGGTGGAAATACCGTCGCCGCCTGCAACAACGGCGGCGCGGCAGGAGGTAGGCCGGACGTCTGGCTAGGCCGCGAGGCGTGGACTCTGGTGACGGGGCGGTCCTTCGGGGCCGCCTCTTCGTTCTGTCGCCACCAGCACACATTTTCAGTGCA
>CAXTDP010000034.1:0-18625 GCA_964242295.1 uncultured Acetobacteraceae bacterium
ACGGAAAAGCTTGGTAGCATTACGTCGTGAGGCAACACGCCGGATGGGTTCCTGACGTCGTTTGACAATTGCCGGGCAGGCGTATGAGGCGGCTTGCGACGGCATCCACCTGACTGCCGTCCACGGCCGCGCTTTCGCCAGGAACGAGGCGGGCCTCCACGCAGCAGCGCACGACCTGCTCGAACTCTACAGCATCAAGCCGCCTTGAGAATGACCGACAAGTCGGTCACGCCTCGCTCCCTCTGTGCACCGCATTGCAGTCAGCTTTGACCAAATGCGGGCTGCTGCACACCACTTTGATCAGGATTGTAGCCGAGTGTGACAGGGCTAGCCGTTTCATACCAATGGCAGTCGCTGAAGCCGACTTTGAGAAGTGACAATGGGGCATGGTGGTGGTTACACCGGGCTGCAGGGAGGCCATGACCCCTTCTCTCCTGCCTGCCCAGCCCCAGGCGCCCCTGATGCGGCCGTGCCGGGCCTCGCCGCCGTGGTGCCGGCGGCGCTGCGCAGGCCCAACTAACGGTTTCGGCTCACTCATGGATGATAGGCTTGGAATGACGGAGACTCTGCGGAACACCGGTTTTGGCACCCAGTACGCCGATCCGGTCGGGCGGCTGCTGACCATTGGCGAGACTGGAAGCTATGATCCAGCGAAATGGCCTGACTATGTCGTCACCTTCGGACTCGCGCGCGAGCATGTTGCCGCATTGGCATGCATGGTCCGTGATGCGGCGCTGAACCAGGCTGACACGGACAGCAGCGAGGTTTGGGCGCCCATGCATGCCTGGCGAGCCCTGGGGCAACTGGGGTTAGAGGACGCCGTCGCACCATTGCTGGATTTTCTGAGGACGAGCGGAAACGACGACGTAGTCAATCAGGAACTTCCCTTTGTGTTCGGCATGATCGGACCCTCGGCGGTCCCGCATATTGCCGCCTTCCTGTCCGATCGATCAAACCTGACGACGCCGGTCGCCACGGCAATGGCAGGCCTCCGCCAGATTGTCGCGCGGCATCCCGAATGCCGCGATGATTGCGTCGGCATCCTGGCGCGAGTGCTTGAACCCCATGCTGCGTCCGACACGTCAACCAACGGCTTTGCGGTTTGGACGTTGATCGATCTGGCCGCCGTGGAAGCCATCGATGCCATACGGGACGCCTTTCGGCGGCAAGCTGTTGATCTCTCGTTGGTCGGCGACGTAGAGGATGTGGAGATTGCGCTGGGGCTGCGAAAGCGCCGCACGACGCCCGCGCCGCGTTATCACATCGGACCCCCGGGTTGGCTGGACCAGCCAAAGGCAGGCGGCGTTCAGCATGATACCCGAGTGTCGCCCCAAGGCGGCAAGGTCGGACGCAACGACCCGTGTCCTTGCGGCAGCGGGAGGAAATACAAGAAGTGCTGCTTGCAGTAGACAGGCCTACATCGGGACAGCGTTGAAACCAGAGAGCGGCAATCCGGCATGGCGAATGCAAAGTCGACAAAGGTCCCGAAAGGCTGGGAAGAGTTCTATGCCGCCCTTACGGGAATGACCGACCGGTTCTGCGCGGAACACCTTGACGGTGAGTATGCGGAACTGGCCCGTTATGCCATCGCTGCGCTTTGCCGCAAGCGGCCGAGCCCACTGACCAGCGGCAAACCGCAGACCTGGGCCTGCGCCGTCCTTTACGCGTTGGGACAGGTCAACTTCCTGAGCGACAAGTCGACGCAGCCCTTCATGACGATGGCCGAGCTGTGCAGTCACTTTGGCATTGCCTCAAGCACCGGCGGCAACAAAGCGAAGCTGGTCAGCAAGGCATTGGGTATGCACCAGTTTGATCACAAGTGGACGCTGCCCAGCCAGCTCGGAAGCAGTTCCCTGCCGTGGCTTGTGGAGGTAGACGGACTGATTGTCGATGCCCGGCGGTTACCGCTTGCTGTTCAGGAAACTGCGGTCCGGAGGGGCCTGATCCCCTACGTCGATCTGTAGAATAGTGAAGATGCGATCGACCCGGCCTCACCGCCTACCCCGGGCCGCTAAACGGGCTGCCGAGCAGGTTTGGAAATGCCGGATCGGCGGCTATCAGGTGCTGAAGAAGTGGCTGAGCTACCGCGACGATCTGATCATCGCACGGCCGCTGTCAGTCGAGTAGATGGGTATGTGGAGCAGATAGCCAGACGGATCGTGGCGGTGCTGCTGCCCGCTTAGCCTTTCTCGCCGCCTGGCAGCAGCGCACCAACCATCTCTCGTGCCGTGTTGACCAGTATGCTTGCCGTGTCCGGTTCGCCCGTGAACAGGGCGTGAGTAAAGGTGCGGGCCTGCTTAAGGGTGATATGCGGCGGCAGCGGCGGCACGTTCGGGTCCGTCACCATGTCCAGCACCACTGGCCGGTCCGCGGCCAGCGCCTCGGCCCAGGCAGGGCCAACGTCCTCGGGCCGCTCCACCCGGATGCCGCGCAAGCCCATCAACTCGGCAATGCCGGCATAGGGCAGGTCTGGCAGTTGCTGCGCCGCGTCGAACTTCGGGTCGCCCACCTGCACCCGCTGCTCCCAGGTCACATAGGCCAGGTCCCGGTTGTTCAGGACCAGCACGACCAGGCGCGGGTCGGCCCACCGGCGCCAGTACTTGGCAATGGTGACAAGCTCGCCCAGTCCGTTCATCTGCATCGCGCCGTCGCCCACCAGCGCCACCACTGGCCGGTCCGGATGCACAAACTTGGCGGCGATGGCATAGGGCACGCCGCAGCCCATGGTGGCCAGCGTGCCCGATACCGACCCGGCCATTCCCAGACGGAACCGCAGGTCGCGCGCATACCACACGCTGCTGGTGCCGGAGTCTGCCGTGACGATGCAGCGGTCCGGAAGGCGCTGCGACAGCTCCCATGCGACAAGTTGCGGGTTGATGGGGTTGGCGGGCTGCCGAGCCTGGGCCTCGGCCTGCTGCCAGGACTCCGCGACTGAAGCCTCGATCTTGTCGCGCCAGGCCCGGTCCTCGCGCGGGTGCAGCAACGGCAGCAACGCGTGCAGGGTCGCGTCGGCGTCGCCGACCAGGTTGGCCTCCATAGGGTAGCGTAGGCCCAGCATGGCAGGCTTGATGTCCACCTGCACGCCGCGCGCCTGGCCCTCCTTGGGCAGAAACTCGGTATACGGGAAGCCGCTGCCCACCATTAGCAGCGTGTCGCATCCCTGCATCAGCTCCCAGCTTGCCTTTGTGCCCAGCACGCCAATGGACCCGGTGCAGTATGGCACAGTGTCCGGCACGGCCGATTTGCCGAGCAACGCCTTGGCCACGCCCGCGCCCAGCCGCTCTGCCACCGCCATCACCGCGTCGCCGGCACCGATGGCACCCGCGCCCACCAGGATAGCCACGCGTTTGCCCTCGTTCAGCACCGCTGCCGCGTGGGCGAGCGCCGCGGCATCCGGCACCACAGGCGATCTGTCCAACCCAACGCCGGAATGGGTCATGGCGTGCTCGCGCGATGGCTGCTCCATCGGCTCCAGTTGAAGGTCGTTGGGGAGGATGACAACGGCAACGGTCCGCTCCGCCTTGGCAATGCGGTAAGCACGATCAACCAGGTGCCTGACCTGCGCCGCGGTGCTGGCAGTCTGGACGTAGGCGGCCACGTCCTTGAACAAGGATTGCAGGTCCACGTCTTGCTGGTAGTTGGAACCGATGGCGGAGCGTGCTTGCTGCCCGACGATGGCCAGCACCGGCTGGTGGTCGAGCTTTGCGTCATACAGTCCGTTCAGCAGGTGGATGGCGCCGGGTCCGGAGGTGGCGATGCACACGCCGACCTCCCCTGAGAACTTGGCGGTGGCGCAGGCCATCAGCCCGGCCATCTCCTCGTGTCGCACCTGCACGAAGTCTATGTCACCGTTCCTACGGTCCAGGGCACCCATCAGGCCGTTGATGCCGTCGCCGGGATAGCCGAACACCCGGCCCACGCCCCACTCCTTCAGGCGGCGCCACACGAAGTCGCCTACGGTCTCAGCCATGGTCCTGTTCTCCCCGCCGTGATCTTGCGCAGCGCTGGCCTGCGGCGTGGACGACGCCACGAGCAGGACATTCTTGGGGCAAACTTCCTGGAGCAGGGCGGGTTGCCACATGGGCCGAGAGGCAGCCCTGGTTGCAACCATTCCGCTGCGGGAGCCCTCCCCTACGGCCATGCCAAGTGGCCGCCCTGCGCCACCGTGGGCTTGCCGCCAACAACAACAATGGCACTTTCGCTTCCAACGAGGGCAAGGACGGCCCTGCGCTTACCTTTCCACCCCAGCCTGGCCTTCCCACTCGGTGCAAGATGCCGCTCTGGGACGGCGGCACGGCAGCTTCAAGTTTTGCGTCCCGCCCGGTCGTCGGACAGTTCGGTTCGCCGGGCTTGTCGGGATGCACCTCAAGTAATTCCGCTACGCGCGATAACAGCATCCTACGTACGTCCCACCCCGCTTTTGTCCGATAACTCTGCGATCCCCGGCTGTGAGCGCCCGAATACGCCTCCTCCCGCGCGCCCTCCTCCAGTGCAAGAGAAGATGCGTTATCTTGCACTGGACGGGGGCGGGCAAAGGTATGTAGGATCGCGGGATGGACGACACCGTAGCTGTAAATCAGCGAGGCCCCGGAACCCAGGGGTATCGTGCATCTACAACGTAATGTGGCGCTGATCAGCGCCGAAGTTCACTGCTGACGCACAGACAGCAGACTTCCAGTGGTGGATCCGTCATCGCGCAAGCACGCGTTCAAGACCGTCCCACTTACTTTCGGGCACAGCCTTGGAGCGGGGATCGATAAGGCCGAGTTCTTCTAACGTGTTGTCCATGCGGCCGTAGTTGCAGCCAGCGCAGGTGACCACGATGTTTGAAAGTGAATTGTCGCCGCCCCTGCTATGCGGGAGCACGTGATCGAACTGCATCCACAATGCCTGGAAAGCCGCATGCTGCGAGGAATTGGTCCCGCCCCATGGAACCGCCTCCGGATAGTGATGATGAAATTTATACCTCACTTCAAAACGAATCAGCGGGACGCCGCAAAAGACGCAATGCCGCCCACGGAACGCGACGATTGCAGCTTGCTCCGCCGCGTTCGGCTTCCGCTCTCGTACGCGCTCCGGTTTCGGCAAGCGGGGCGGTGACTGTGCAACCTTTCGCACACGCCGATACTGCCACTGATCCGGGTTGGCGCTTGCACTGCCCCAGAGCGACTCCGTCCAGGCGCGAACTGCTGGTCGGTTCGCTTCGCGTAAAAGCGCGTCCGCTTGGTCTCTCTCACCAACCAGGTGTGCGTCGGCTGCGCTGTCCAGAAGGGCCATGACGTCCCATACTTCTTGGACCGGCTCACGCAAGCAGCGCCGGGGTGCGAGGAAATCAGCGTCGATGGTGGAGTTCATGCGCGAAGAACATCACGAGCCGTTCTGTAATGGAAGCAAAACAATAGACCGCTGGCTTGCAGCTCCGAGCAGGTCTACGTGTGAATCAGCGCGGGCGCGGAACCCAGGGGTAACTGGACCTTTCAACATCTTGTCGCGCTGATCAGCGCCGAAACCCACCGCTGATTCACAGCCAATGATGGCGAAATTATCCGCGAGCGAGCGCAATGATCTCAGGGCACGACCTGCTTGACCGGGCGGATCAGGATTTCCTCCACCAGCATGCGCGGCGGCTGAGCGAAGGCGTAGACCAGCGCCTGCGCGACATCCTCCGATGTCAGGGCATCCAGGCTTTCCCGCCGCTTGCGCAGCGCCTCGCCGACATTCTCGCCGAACTCGGTCCAGACCGCGCCTGGCTCGATGACCGAAACGCGGATGCCGTCTTGGCCCAGTTCCTTGCGAAGCGCATCATGGAAGCCAACCACGGCAAATTTTGTTGCGATGTACACGGACCATGCCTCCACGCCGTAGCGCCCGCCGACGCTCGACACCGAGGAGATCATTGCGCCAGGCCGGCCTCGCAGCAGCGGGATTGCGGCCTGGGTGCAGTGCAGGACGCCGTAGAGGTTGACGTCGATCATCCGCTTCCAGTCGGCTGGATCGCTCTCTTCGAAGCGGGCGCTGACGCCCAGCCCGGCGTTGTTGAACAGCAGGTCGAGCCCGCCGAACTGCGCGCGCACCTGCTCGAACACCGCCGCAACTTGGGCCGCGTCTCCGACATCGGCGGTGAACGCAAGCGCCGCCTCTCCCAGTTCTGCGGCCAGCGCATCGATCCGCTCCGCCCGGCGTGCCACCAGCACCACGCGGACGCCTTCCGCCACAAGCAGCCGGGCCGCCGCTTCGCCGATGCCGCTGGAGGCGCCGGTGATCACCGCAACCTTTCCTCTGAGATCCTGCATCTGCATCGTTGACTACTCCTCAAGCCCGGAAAGCTGAGCGGGACGCCGACCAACTTAGGTCGATGATGGTGCGGCTCCTAATCCGGGCTCCATCCTCGCTGAATGTCTGCAATGATCGGCAGCAGCGGGCCGGTATGCCGATTGGTGCACCTCTGCTTCTTCGCTGCCGTCCTCTCCATGACGGACCGGCAGCTTTCGGCCAATCTCGACTGGTCGTACATCGGCTACGCAGAACCGCATTGGGTCAACTTCGGTGGTATGACTGGCCCACGCCAGGCTTGGCAAAGCCATCAACGGCCTAAGCTATCGCTGCCTGTGCAACGTCCGCGCTGCCGCCACGCCGGTGATGCGCCCGCCACAGCAGCGTCGCGGCGATCGCGCCGTTCACCAGGTTCCACGCGATCCCGTTGGCGAATGCAAGGCGATATGATCCGGTGCGGTCGAAGATCTCCCCGGTCATCCAGCCGCCAAGCGCCATGCCGACGATGGTCGCCGCCAGCACAAGCCCCACTTTCGTGCTCGCGCCGTGGGCCGGGAGATACTCGCGCACGATGATCGCGTAGCTTGGCACAATGCCGCCCTGGAACAGCCCGAACAGCCCGGAGATCACGTAGAGCGACGTAAGCGAGTCGAAGAACAGGAACAGCGACAGCGACGCGAACTGCAACGTGGAGCCGACGAGCAAGGTCGGTAGGCCGCCAACGCGATCGGCGACCCAGCCGGACCCGACACGGCTGATGATGCCGAGCCCGAGCATGAGTGACAGCATCTCCGCCCCACGTGCCGGGCCGTAGCCGAGGTCCGCGCAATAGGCAACGATGTGCACTTGCGGCATCGACATGGCGATACAGCAACCAAGGCCCGCAACCACGAGCAGCGTCAGCAGCACGCCCGGAGTCAGCCCCAGCCGCGCTTGCGACGTGGCCGCCGCAGCGCTGGCGCCAGCAGCGCCTTGCTGCACAGGAGACGGCGCACGCAGCAGCCAGGCCAGCGGGAGGATGGTGAGCAGCATGATCGCGCCGATGCCGAGCTCGGTCGCGCGCCAGCCGTAGGACTGCGTCGCTGCGGCCACGATTGGCGGCCACACCGCGCCTGCCAGGTAGTTGCCGGACGCGGCAACCGCCACGGCGAGGCCGCGCCGGCGGCGGAACCACAACGACGCATCGGCCATGACCGGCCCGAACAGCGCCCCTGAGCCGAGCATCCCGATCAGCACCCCGTGCACCAACGCGTAGATCAGCAGATCGTGCGTGCGGCTGGCGAGCGCGTAGCCGGTCGCCAGCATCACGCCGGCGATGGCCACGACGCGCGCGATGCCGAAGCGGTCGCTCGCTCGCCCCATCACGACGCCGCCAGCGGCAAAGCCCAGCATCGTGAGCGTGTAGGGCAGTGCAGCCCCTGCACGCGCCACGCCGAACTCCGCCTGCACGGCCGGCAGGGTCACCACCACGGACCACATGCCGACGCCGCCGATCGAGCTCACAAGCAGCAGTAGGCCGAGACGCACCCAAGATGCGCGGCTGTCCAACATCTATCCCCCTATCGCCAACCAGGAGATGTCTTCCTGTTTGCGACGTTTGACCATCAGTCGGCGTTTCCTTGATGCGCGCGAGAAGTAGGGCGCGACTTAGGCACAGCGTGGTCACCGTCGGCGTATCGGGGATCAGGCTGCCCCGGCTGTGGCACCCGTGGCAGGAGCCTGCCCCTTCTCGCGGACAGGCCCCTCCGGGTCAAACGAGCTTCAAGTTGGAGGCCGCCTGCTTGCCGCGCTCGCTGATAACGTCGTAGCTGACCTTCTGGCCGTCGTTCAGGCCGTTCAGCCCGGCTGCCTGCACGGCCGTGATGTGCACGAACACGTCCTTGTCGCCGTCCTGCGGCTGAATGAAGCCAAAACCCTTGTCCGCGTTGAACCACTTCACAGTGCCCGTCGCCATCGCTTGTCTCTCCCGCTTGAAGGCGAGGAGACCTAGACCATAGCCTGTTGGTCGGCCAGCCCACTCGGGGTCGGAAGCGGCACCCTCGTCAGAAACCCAGAGCAAGCTGTGCAGCATCCCGGCAAGGCTTGTCATCCAAGTTTGACAGCGTGACCCCAAGCAGCCGCACCCCGAGCCGTGGCGGGAACAACGGCCGCAGCAGATCCAGGCTGACCTGCTCCAGCACTGACTGCGCCGCTACGGGACCGGCTCCGGACCGGCTGCGCGTGACCTGCTGGAAATCGGCGAATTTGATCTTGACCGTCACCGTGCGGCCCATGTGCCCGCCACGGGTGCAGGCCGCCCAGACCTGTGCGAACACGGGTGCCAGCGCCGGTACGACTTCCTCCCAGCGCAGGATGTCCCGCTCGAACGTCCGCTCCGCGCCGACCGACTTGCGCACGCGGTCGGCCTGCACCGGCCGGTCGTCCACGCCGCGGGCGACGCCATACAGGTAGTCGCCTGCCTTGCCGAAGTGCTCGGTGAGAAACGCCAGCGGCTGCGCCCGCAGGTCGAGGCCGGTGTGGATGCTAAGCGCCGTCATCCGCGCTGCGGTCTTCGGGCCGATGCCGTGGAACTTGCCCACCGGCAGCGTCTCGACGAAGCTCGGCCCCATGCGCGGCGTGATGACGAACAAGCCGTCGGGCTTGCGATGGTCGGACGCCAGCTTGGCCAGGAACTTGTTGTAGGACACCCCAGCCGAGGCGGTCAGGCCGGTTTCGGCGCGTATGGCGGCCCTGATCTCCCCGGCGATGGCCGTGGCCGAGCCGCAGTCCAGCAGGGGATGGGTCACGTCGAGGTAGGCTTCGTCCAGCGACAGCGGCTGGATGACAGGCGTGTAGCGGGCGAAGATGGCGTGGACCTGCTGCGACACCGCCTTGTAGACCTCAAAGCGCGGCCGGACGAACACCAGCTCCGGGCAGCGCCGCCGGGCGGTGACGGAGGGCATGGCGGAATACACCCCGAACCGCCGTGCCTCGTAGCTGGCCGCGGCCACCACGCCGCGCTCGCGTGATCCGCCGACGGCCAGGGGCACGCCGCGCAGGCTTGGGTCGTCGCGCTGCTCGACGGAGGCGTAGAAGGCGTCCATGTCCACATGGATGATGCGGCGCTGGGCGGAGGTCAGGTCCGACAAGGGCGTCATGCTGGCTCGCACAGTAGCAGGCTGGCCGCCGCGTGAGAACGAACCAAGACCTGCCACCCAGCGCCATGAAGGTTGGAAGCTGGCGGCCGGGCAAGCGGCCTAGACGGCGCGCAGCGCCGGAGACGGCTGCCAGGCATTCCGGAGGAATGCAATGGTGTATGCTGCCTGACTTGCTTCCTACCCGCGACGCTTCCGGTACGGACCTGGGACGCTGCTGGCACGCTCCTGGGACACTGCCGGCACGTTCGTGGAACGCTTGCGGCACGCTCGTGCGACGGAATCAGGATGCGTAAGCACCCTCGATGGACGTGAAATAGCCGGTTCCCGTTCGCATCCGTGGCGGCGACCTTGCTGGCCATGAGCAAGAAGCGACCCGGTCTAGGCGTCATCCTGAAAGCCATCGCAAGAGGGCCAGAAAGGTCCACGCTGTTTTACTACCTGTATGACAACCACGACGACATCGTGCGAGCTGCCATGGGCCGGCGCATCAGGTGGGAGCCACTTGCGGACAGCCTCAAGGACCTTGCACTCCTTGACGGAGCTGGCGGACCGCCAACCGCCCAAACAGTCCGGAAGACCTGGTGGAAGGTCCGCAAGGAGATAGTCAAGCACCGGACCTTACGATCGACGGGCATGCTCCCGCGAAGTGCCGCGAAACCCAAGAAGCCCCCGGCTGACTGGCTTCCGCCCGCGCTTGCACAATCGAATGCGCCGCCTCCGTCAGGAGGCATGCATCAGGGCGGTCAAACAGCCGCCCTGCCCCCCGTGCTGCCAAGGCAGCCGGAACCGCCCGCGCTTGCAGCGGCATCCCAGGACAGTAGCCGACCTGCCCCTGGTTCAATCGAAGCCGCGAGGCAGACGGCAAATCTGCGCAGCGGCCTCAAGGCCAATGGCGACCCACTCTACAAGAGGTAAACATGAACGCGATCCCACCGAAGCCCGAAGGCGAGAAGTCCAAGTCCGAACCGAAGGCCACCCAGACGCGCGCCCCCGTTCTTGCGACACGCCTTGGGCGTGGCCGCCTGGGCGGCAGCACGATCTGCGACCTGCTGACCCAGCGCGCCAGGATGGCCGGCCGTCCGGTCACGGTCGCTGACGGCGACCTGCTCAACCCGACGTTGGCCGGGTTGTATCCGCCGGGTTCACCGGGCGGGGCAACCCAGCCGAAGTCGTCACAGCCTGCGCATGTCGGCGAGTGGATCGAGGACCTGGTGCATCAGATGATGCAGACCAGAACCTCGACCGTGCTCGACCTGGGCGGCGGCAACAGCGCCCTTGCCGATCTTGAGCACGACCTACCGCTGGTGGATTTTTGCGAGGAGGCGGGTGTCACCTGCCTGCCACTCTACTTCTGCGGTCCGGAGAAAGACGACTTCGATCACATCGCAGCGTTGCACAAGGCCGGCCACTTCCGCGGGCCGCGATCCATCCTGTTCCTGAACGAGAGTCTGATGCGTGCTGGTCAGACGGCTGCGGAGGCGTTCGAGCCGATCTTCCAACGCCCCGAGCTGGCGACGATGACCAAGGAAGGCGTGAGGATCGTCTACATCCCGCGTCTGTCGTGCCTGACCTCGATGCGGGCGACGGGGCTGAGCTTCTACGACGCTGCATCCAACAAGCCAGACAAGAACGGCCAGCCAATGCCGCCGATGCGGCAGTTCATGGTGAAGACCTGGCTGCGGCGGATGGAAGAGGCATTCGTCGTCGCTGAGGTGGCGGAGTGGCTGCCGTGAGCGCGGCGGCGGAGGCGCTTCGCAGCGCCTCCCTCTCTCTGCGCGATGCCGCGCGCAAGGAGGGCATCATGCCCAACGACCCGATGTGGCTGTGGTCCATCTCGCAGGAGGCGGCCTTGGACGCCCTGGCGACCCTGGCAGAGGAGCAGGAGAAGAACAGCGGCACGCTGATCCGCGACACCAAGGTCGTGGTGGACAGCCAGGTGACGGCGCTGAAGACGACGCTCCAGGTGGCGCAGGAGCAGAACAAGCGATCCGAGATCATGGTCCGGCAATCGGAGAGCGACCGAGAGAAGCTGGTCAACCACACGGTGGACCAGCTCACGGAGCAGGTGTCAGCCAAACTAAGTGGTGCCCTGGTGCTGCGGCAACGTCGCTACGACCGGACGCATCGTTGGGGGTCAGCCGCGCTGGTGGCCGGTCTCATGATGGGCCTGTTCCTGGGCGGCTATGGCCTGCACGCCTACCAGTGGCGGTTCGAGACCGGCGGCGTGCAGCGCTGCCTCCAGTCGGCCGTGCGCAGCGCGGACGGGACGCTGTTCTGCCAGGTGAAGGCGGTCCAGGCCGGGTGGTAGGGCACGGTTCCCGTTCGCATCCGGGCGAGAGAAGGTGACGGTGTGGATCAGAAAGGAACCATGATGCGTAGGACCATACTCGCGGCTGTGACCGCCTGCCTGCTGGCGAGCGGCGTGCCACACGCCCAGGCGCAGCAGCGGCAAGGGCAGCAACAGGGCTTCACACCGCAGGAGCTGGACCGCATGTCGCAGCAGCGGATGGAGCAGATGGGCCGGATTGACCACGGCCCGCCAGTTCCATTGTCCTCAGTGCCCAAGCTGCGGATTTTCCAGCCGGCAGAGCCTTGGATTTGCAAGAGCACCAAACCGTGGCAGCCGGTTTACAGCGAACCCAGACTTGGCGCACCGACGCTTGGGGAAACCCAAAGCCAGGTCGCAGTCGGAGGGCGGTCACAGAACGGCTTTGCCCGTATGCTTTTTCCGAATGGGAAGATCGGCTGGATACCGGCGAACCAGGTCCATGACTTCGTATCGGATGTGAAGCCGGGCGCCACCTGCCAGGTTGAAGGGGTCCGCGCCAATGGCGGCCCTGTCTTCGGCATCGAATGATGCGCGCCCCTTCGAGGTTGAGACAGGGATTGCTGTTTGCGGCATGCCTTGTGCAGGGAAGCCCTGCCTGGGCCGACCCCGCGCCGGTCACGTTCAACGGTGTGCCGGCCCAGGTGATCCCGAGCATCCCGGAGGTTGGTGCGCCGAACTTCGTGACGCCGGCCGGTGGCGGTTCCTTCATGGGTGACGGGGATAGCCCGACCGGCACGGACGGGTCCACGGACACGTCCGCGTCGTCCACGGACTGGACTGGCTACTCCGGTGGCGGCACCACGGCGGCGATGGATGCGATGATGGCCACCCCCTATGGCGCGTTGGCCTCGCAGTCAGCGACCCAACTGGGGCTGAACCCGGAAGCCATGGCTGGCCTCGGCCAGTTGGAGTCTGGCTTCCGGAATGTGGGCACTGCGAACGGCACGTCCTCGGCCACGGGACCGTGGCAAATCACCACCGGCACCTGGGCCGACACGGTAGCCAAGTACAACCTGCCCTACACCGCAAGCGACATCACCAACCCGGCGGCGCAGGCGCAGGTGGCCAGTTACATCGCCAAAGACTATTCCAGTGCAGTATCGAAGCAAACGGGTCAGCCGGCCACCGTATTGCAAACCTACGGGGCATGGGTGTTCGGTCCAAGTCCTGGAGGCAACATGGCCACCGCCGACCCAGCCAAGCCATTGAGCAGCTTTGTGTCGGATAAAGCTCTTTCGAACAACAACATGACGGGTTGGACGGTGGGGCAGTTCTACTCGACGTTCGGCAACAAGCTAGGCTCTGGCGCGAACCAAACGGTGCAGGCCGGGCTGTGAGCCGGGTGCTGCTCCTTTGAACGCAAACACCACTTACGCCTTCCTGCCTGGAGCGGGGTGCGCGAGGTGGAACGCCACCAGCCGTTCCAGCCAAGCAGCGGTGCCGTCATCGACGGCACCGCTGCCGCCTGTCCACCGCTTAATCGTTGTCTGATGGCGTCCGGTCCGGCGTGCCAGCTCGCGTTCCGACCAGCCCAGCACGGCAAGGCAGACCAGCACCCGATGCGCCGACATGCGACGCACCGGCCAGGCATCGGCAACGTGTTCAGAATGAACACACGAGGCATCCCCAGCCGTGAAGCGTGGAAGCGCTCTGTGTTCAATATGAACACACCCACCTGCCGTTCCGGCGGGTGACGCCCCTCCGACGTGGGCCTGGGCGTCAAAAGGGTCGCCCTGATCGGCGATCCATGTCACCAAGTCGAGCTGCATGGTGTCCTCCATGCCCTGAGCATCGGCGGGCCGGACGCGAACGGCACAGGGTTCATGACCCCGAACTTTTCTTAACAAAGCTGGGTGCCGTTCGCATCCTGGCGCCTGACCCTGGCTGCATCGGGCGAGAGATCGCCAGCAGCAGGGGCGTGCAGGCCGATGAGCAGGGTGCGGGTTGGGAATAACGCCGTCGAGCTGGACGCGCTGGTCGCGTCCATCGGGCAGCCGATGCGGCTGGGCAGGGTCGCGGCGCAGGCCGGGCGACCGGTGGCCGCGGTGCGCCGGCAGCTTATGGGACTGGTCCATGCAGGCCGGCTAACCCATCCGGAGTATGGGTTCTTCGCGCCGGCCGGTTTCCGGGGCGAGGTGGCGCGTCACCTCGCCCCGGCAGTCGTGCCGGCGGTGCTGGCGGCGGTGGACCGGCCGATGCGGGTGCGGGATGTGGCGGCACAGGTCGGCGAGGCAGCAACGGCACTGATTGCGGCGCTGGAGCCGCTGATCGAGGAAGGCCGGCTTTCACAGCCGGAGCCTGGGGTGGTGGCGCCGGCCGGCGTCCCTGCGCCGCTGTCGGCCGGCGAGTTCCTGGTGATGCGCAACGCGGTGCAAGCCAGCCTGTCGCAGCCCCGGCGCTCGGCGGAGGTCGGCCGGCTGCTGGACATCACGCCCAAGGCGGCACGGAACTGCCTGCATGACCTGGTGCGCAGGCGCGTGGCGGTTCGGGTCGGCTATGGGCTGTATGGCTTGCCGGATGCGGCGCTGCCGCTGGTGCCGACCCGGCCGCAGCCGGTTCGGGACGCGATCCTTGCCTGCCTAAGCCAGCCGCGCCGGGTTGTGGAGGTCGCGGCCTACATCGGGCGTCCGGGCTCGACCACGACGGGCCATCTGGGAGCGATGAAGCGGCTGGGCCTTGTGGTGCAGATCGAGCGTGGCGTGTATGCGCGCCCTGGGCAGCACAGGACACGGCAGCTTTCGTTGTCGGCCGCGGCGTGATGCAGGTCCAAGATGTCCTGATGTTGCCGTTGTTGCGGCTTCTGGCATCCGGTGTCGGCTTCGTGCTGGTCACGAATTGCCTGGCGCTGCTGTTCCGGCCGGCGGTGATCGGCCAGGGTGGCGAAAGGGCGGTGCGGCAGGCTCTGGTGCGGCTTCGCCTGCCGGCGCTGCACGACGTGGTGCTGGCAGACACGTTCGGGCACACGCAGGTTGACCACCTAGTGCGGACCGCACAGGGGATCGTGGTCATCGAGACCAAGACGTTCGGCGGCTGGATCAGCGGCACGCTGTACGGCGCGCATTGGACGCAGCACTTGGCGGGCGGCCGCGTCCGGCACAGGTTTCAGAACCCGGTGCGGCAGAACTACCGGCATTGCAAGGCCGTCGAGGCGGCGGTCAGCGGCCTGGCGGTTCCGGTGCATAGTCTGATTGTGTCTGCGGGCCGGGCACGGTTTTGCCCGGCGCTGGAACCGGTACTGGTGCCGGTGGCGGCGCTGAGCCGGCTTACGGATGGCACGCCGTGGGTGGCGAGCGTGGATTCTGCCGAATTGGCTGTGGCTTGGGTACGGCTGGAGGAGCTTGCCCGCCGGACGCCCCGGCTGCGCCCGCTGCATCGTGCGGAGGTGCGCGCACGTCGCACGCCGGAGCAGGTGCTGACGTCACGCATGGCGTGGGTGTTGCTGCCAGTTGGGGCGGTGGCGGTGGCGGTTGGGTTTGTACCTATTCTGATGCGCGGTTATTAACGCAGGGCCGAGACGGGTAGCGACCGTCAAGACCTTCCCTTGCTGGCTTGCGTTCTTGCTGGCCTCGCCGCGGGTCAACCCCGAAGATACTGTGTTGCAGGTCAAGTGATGAAAGGGCATCCAGGAACGGGCCCTCATACCTCCCAGCCTTGCCTAGTTCGAAACTCACCAATGACCGCAGTTGGTGGTTTGCGGACAGTCGGCTAAGCGGCGCGATGATCCGAAAATGGTCCATGGCGTTCTGGATCAACGAGCGGACCGAGCGGACGCACCGGCTGGACAGGGCAAGCGCGTCAACTTTGACTCTCGGGGACGCCTCTGACCTCAGCTATTCTATCGCTTTAGAGGTCGACGCTGAGTAACGAAACCAGCACCAGCGATACTTAGAGCCACAAGCGCCCAGGTTGATGGTTCCGGAATGCTGGTCGGATTAACATCAACGGATGGCGGATTAGTATCAACGGATGGCGGATTAGTATCAACGGATGGCGGATTATTATCGACTGCAAGAGAGGCACCGGTCAAAAATATCGTGTATGCGCCGCCACCCGGAGTCTGGTCGAAAGCGCCACTAAAATAACTTAGCGGGAGCGCTCCACCCGAACCTGTCGGACCGCTCAGTAACAAATGTGTTGCTTGATTACCATCAGCATACTGGAAGATCGGGCCAGCGCTGCTGAAAGGCTGGTAGCAGCATTGAGTAATTGCCAAGAAGTAGTAACCAGCACTTCCTGGGGTAAGCGCGTTGTTAGCAGGAAGAACGGACGGAGACAAAAACGTTATCGTATCGTCATTCGAGTATACGCCCTTGCCACTACTGTCGAACAGGAACAACTCTGAGTCGAACGCGACGCCTCCAATTGTTTGCGCGGAAAAGTTTCCGCCACCCGTGACATAGATCTTGTAGATGTCGACAGCGTCAGTCGCTGTCGGATTCAAAGATCCTTGTATCTGGTCGAATGTTTGTGTCGAATTGGTTGTTGACTGAGCGGTTGCTATTGAACCACCCGCATCACCTATCTCAGTGTATATCGTTGTCGCGTCGCACACGTTCGAAAGCATTACCAAGCACGGGATCACAAGGCAGGCTGTCTTGGTCATTGTCAATCCGTTCACGTTAAATGTTGATACGATCGTTACGAAAATCTCATTAGTTGTCAACGGGCCAAAAATGACGTAATTGTGATGAGCGTTGGCGGAACCGGACCTCCAACAGTGTGTGCCGGACAGAGAGCCATCTCGCGTGTGCGATTTCGTAGGTGACACTCTCGCTCGCGTTCAGGCGACGTCCGCTTCTTGGCTGGTCTAACTCGATCGCGAATGGCGTAGTTGGGTCGCATGCGGTCCTACGATGCGCCCGTCAGGCCCTGATCCTAGATCGGAAAAAGCCTTTCGACTCCACTGTTTCCGGCCTCCGTAGCCGTCCTTAACCGGGTAGAGCCATCGCACCCGGAGTGCCACGGTGGCGCTCGATCAAACAGGAAGGGCCAGAACGTGGCGCGCAGGCCGGAAACGGATCGGCGGCAGGCAGACTTCTTCGGCACTCCTGCCCCGACGCCAGTTGCGCCGGAGCAGCATCCAACCCCGAAACTGAAACCCAAGCCGGAGACCAAGCGCCAGCCACCGCCACCAGACATCAAGGAGGCGTCCTTCGACAGCATCGACGTGCTGGCCGCACGCTTGTCCCGCACCGAGTGGAACGAGCTCGTCGCCGGGCTGCCCGACGAGGATCTCGCGCACCTGGTCATTGCGACCGTCCGGCAGCTCCGTCGCCGGCTCGCGCGTAGCCGCGGACGTAGCGGCAAAGGCCGCACATCCGCCCTGGAACGCTCGGCCCATCAACTCATCGCCGAGTTGGGCGGCCTGGGAGAAGGCGAGCCCATTTGAGAAGGGGTCGATGCCAGACGAAGCTTGGTTGAGTTGCCCACCTCGTTGAAGCCGGACCATCGTGGCCGCGACCAACTCTCCCGGTAGCGCAGCCGATCCGCTCCACGGTTGTGCAGGCACTCACTGAACGGTCAGGCACTCGGACAACAGGCCCGGCTCAGAGCTTGGACGGAACAGCAAGGGTCAGGAGAAACGGTAACTTGGAATCAGGGTTGTCTGCCGCCCACTGGGGTCTCGCTGGCGCTCAAACCGAAGAAGGGGCGTCCGGGAGAGGCTGGAACGGCTTTTGTGTGCGGATGACAGCATGAGCATAGACCAGCAGCTTGCGGGCGACTGCGACAAGGATGACCTTTGGCGCCTTGCCGGCATCTTTCATGCGCTGGACGAACTCAGCCAAACGCGGATTGAACCGCTTCGCACTGAACGCGCACATGAACAACGTACCTCGAAGCCGTTCCGCACCGACTTTGCTCATCCGCCCCGGCCTGCGCACCGAACTGCCGGAGCTGTGTTCCTTTGGGGACAGGCCGACAAAGGCTGCCAATGCTTTGGGCGTGAAGTCAGCGATGTTGGGCAACTCAGCAAGCAGGATGGCAGCAGAAACCTCGCCGAAGCCGGTGATGCTGCGCAACAGGGACAGGTTCTTTCGAAGGGTCTTGTCACCCTGGACGAGTTGCAGCACTGCTGCTGAGACCTCATCGATCTGGCGATCCAGCCATGAAAGATGGGCCTCTATGGACTTCGCGACGGCGGGAGAGGCGAAGCCTGATTTCTGGCGGTTGGTCTCCTGCACGCGAGCATCCTTGAGGGCGTTGCAGCGCCGGACGAGTTCGCGCAACTCGCGCAGGTGGGGCGCGGGCGGCACCCACAACGGTGGGTTCTGAGATCGGCAGAACCGAGCTATGACGCCCGCATCCAGCTTGTCGTTCTTGTTGCGGGCCAGCTCGCTTTGGCCGAACGCCTTGATCCTCAGCGGGTTCACGATGCTGACCTGCACGCCCTGCCCATGCAGGAAATCGGCGAGGTCGAGTCCCCAGTTGCCGGTTGCTTCCATGCAGGCGTGCAAGGAACAGTTTGGGTCCGGCCGCTGCTTGCCGAGCCAGGCCAGGAGCTGCTGGAAACCGGCCTCGATGTTGGAAAACACGGCGTGCTTGGAACGCTCGCCGATAATGAGCACGACGTCGAACTTGAGCTTGGATATATCGATGCCGATGACGTCCATGGAACCTCCAACAAACGGCTGAGTTCCGCCTTTCTTGGCCATCCTTGTAATCAGGCTACTGGCCAGGCCAGCGCCCCGCATACTGTTCAGTCGAAAGGCGGCCGCGACAGCGGGGCTCCATCTCCGGGACGGGCTTCTTTGCCCGAGGCATGCACAAGCTCACCGCTGCGGTGTCGGCGGTAGCTAATCGCAGACACCGGCACCGACTTACAAGGCATGCGCCCTGGCGGGGCTGGGCTGCGCCGGGTGCGGGCCGCTTGGGGCCTGCGCCCGGG
>CAXTDP010000035.1:0-18585 GCA_964242295.1 uncultured Acetobacteraceae bacterium
CCCCCCCCGCCGTTCCACACCGGCGGGGAACAAATCAGGTGAGGCGACAGACCGCCATCCGACCACAACCCAGGTGAGGCTATGCGGTTCTCACCTTGATTGTCGCGCAGTACCTGATCGCCAGCTTGATCGCGTGACAGACCCAACACCACCCCGGAACCCAGTGGGGGCCACATGGTTCTTGCCAGGGCCAATTCGAAACAGCGGCCGGTATGAAACCTGCTGTTGCCGCACGGTCCGGTATAGCGTTTACCCCCGCACATTCGACGTTCAACCCAGGAGTACGCTCATGGCCCACTTCGCTGGCCGTCCAACCCCAATCATGTCGCCGGACGATGCGCTGGCGCTTCTGCAAGAGGGGAACCAGCGTTTTCTCTGCGGCGAACCTGTCAGCCAGGCAGCAAGCCTGCCGGAACACCTGGCCCAGCTTGCCCAGGCGCAGCGCCCGTTCTGCGTTCTCGTCGGCTGCTCCGACAGCCGTGTCTCGCCCGAACTGCTGTTCGGCCGCAGCCTGGGGGAGCTCTTCATCGTCCGCAACGCCGGCAACGTGGTTGACCTGGCCGCAATGGGCAGCATCGAGTATGGCGTGGCTGTCCTGGGCGCTCCGCTTGTCCTGGTGCTGGGGCATGAACGGTGCGGGGCGGTGCAGGCGGCCGTGGATGTCGTCGAGCATGACGCATCCTTTCCAGGCAGCATCGGCCAGATGATTGAACCCATCATTCCGGCCGTCCTGCGTGCCCGGCGCGAAGGCAGCCACGACCTGCTCGACCGCGCCGTTCGCGCCAACGTGGAGCGTGTGGTCGAGCGGTTGCGCACCACGGAGCAGATGCTGATGGAGCCGCTGCGGGAGGGCACTCTTCGGATCGTGGGCGCCCGCTATGACCTTGATGACGGCAGCGTAGAGTTCTTGGACTAGCGAAGCCCACTCCTACCAGAGCACTCCATCCCGTTCGGTGACTCGCTCCGGGATCGAGTCACTGCCGATCGCTTGTAGCAGGTCAATCTCAATCGTCCGCGTGATCGCCTGCATGGGGATGTCGTGGACCGAGCCTTCGAAGGGGTCCTGCAAGTCCTCGCCGATCTGGTCCAGCGCCAGAAACATGAAGCCCACGATGGTGGAACCGATGGGTGTGAGCAGCCCGAGGTCATGAACCAGCCCGAGTGGGAGCAACAGGCAGTAGATCGCGACGAAGACTTGTGGGAACTGGGTATACTGGCGTGCGAGCGGGGTCTTTTTGATCCGCTCCAGCCCGCCCTGGGCGTCGGCCAGAGCGCTGAGCGTCTGTTCCAGGCTACTCACCCCAATTGCATCGAGGTTGCCTGACCGCCGGGAGACAGCCAGTTCCGCCGCCATCGCATTCTGGATCGCGACCGGCACGTTGGCATGGGCCCCGAGCCGGCCCGGCGCGTCGGATGGCAAATGGCCCGCGATCGTCTTGTCTGCCGGCAAGCCGAGCAGGCTGCACCGTAGCGCCAGCACATAGGCGATCTGATAGCGCATCATGCGTTGCCGGAAAGCCGCGTCGTCCGACCATGCGATGACGCCCCTGGCCAGGCTGCGCGAGTTGTTGACCACCTGCCCCCACAGCCCCCGCGCCTCCCACCAGCGGTTATAGGCAGCGTTGTTGCGGAACGTGACGATAATGGCGATGGCGCTGCCGAGCAGCGGCAGGGGCAGATCTTCGATCGCGACCCGGTGCCACCCCAGCACGTATGCCGCAGTTACGAGGGTGTCGTAGATGATCAGGAAGACGAGGTTGCGCCCGATATGTCTCGCAATGCGACGAGGATCGAGCCTGCTGCGCGTGATCATTCGGCGGCTGCATGTGCTGAAGGCATGATCGAGTCCAATCCATGTGTCAGCCGTCGTCGCCCATCGGGCTTCCATCGGGGTGGAGCTTGGCTGGCGAAGCTGTTGGTTGACGTCAAGGCGGCATCGCGGGCAACGCGGTCGTTGTTGGTGGACAGCCGGTGACGACGAAGCCGAAATTGGTTGTGAGTACGGCCGTGAGTGGCAAGGTAGCGTTGCGCATGGCGCGCTGACTTGGGCCGCCGCATCTGCCGTTGTGTTCTTCGCGTGTGAATGGATCGGAGGGGGCTTATCGGGGTAAAAAGGTTGGATGAGCAAGATCAGCCCCGCTTTGCAACGTGTCCTTGTCGTCGAGGACGATCCCGGCATGCGTACTCTGCTGCTGCGCGTGTTGAAGGAGAATGGGTTCCATGCCGCTGGCGCCGTAGACGGCCGGGCCATGTGGGAGGCGTTGCAGGACGCTCCTGCGGACGTCGTCCTAATTGATGTCGGCCTGCCCGGCGTCTCCGGCCTCGACCTGTGCCGGGAGCTTCGCCGCACAAGTCACGTACCGATCATCATCGTCAGTGCTCGGGGCGAGGAGATGGACCGCGTGCTGGGCCTGGAACTCGGCGCTGACGACTACATCGCCAAGCCTTTCAGCACCAGAGAGTTGCTGGCACGTGTCCGTGCCGTCCTGCGGCGCGGACACGTGGTCGATCCCACTGCTTCAACGCCGGAGCGTGGCCTGCTCCGCTTCGCAGGCTGGACCCTGGATCTCCGCCGACGTGAACTGTCTGACCCCGACGGGGTCGCGGTCGAACTCTCGGGCGCCGAGCACGACCTGCTCCTGAGCTTCCTGGAGAACACCCAGCGCGTGATCGGCCGCGACCGTCTGCTGGAGCTTTCCCGCGCTCGCCTTGGGGACGTCACCGACCGCAGCATCGACGTGCTGGTGAGCCGTCTGCGCCGTAAGCTCGGGTCCGACGGGTCGGAAGCCAACCTTGTGCGCACCGTCCGCGGGGTCGGCTATATGTTCACGGCCCCGAGGTCGAACGCCTCTGATGGCGCCGCGCGCGCGCCAGTTCACGCTCTGGCCCGGCGGCCTGATTGGGCGGGTAATCCTGGTGCTACTCGCGGCCTTGGCGTTGGAATTCGCCGGCAGCACGCTGCTCTACGAACAGACGGCTGTCCTGTTGCCCTCCATCGCTTCGCTCGACGAACTCGCCCAACGGCTGTTGCGTGTCGAGCGCGGACTGTCTTACCTGCCGGCAGACACGCGGCAGGGGCTCGCGGAGGCCGTGTCGGGCGACGGCCTGCACCTCGCATGGAGCGGCATGACCGCCCCGCCCGACAGCCCGGCCGACGGCACCCCGCTGCCGCTGTCCTTCCTGCGTGGCCAGTTGCTCCGCCTGCAGCCGGACTTGGCCCTGCACGACCTGCAGCTCGAATCCGGATCGGAGGCGGTGTCCGGCCTGTCGCGTAACGTCGCGGGCACGCTTCGCCTGGACGACGGCACCACGCTGCACTTCACGGTGGAGCGCCTGGTTGATCTCCCAGGCAGCCTCTACGACACGCTGCTCTCCACCGCGCTGTTTGCGGGCAGCATTCTGCTGGCAGCCGCCATGGTGGTGTATACCCTGGCTGCACCGCTGCGGCGCTTGGCGCGGATCGCTGGCACGATCGGCCGCGGCCCGCCCGTGCACGTGGCCGAGAAGGAGGGTCCGCGTGAGGTGCGCCAGGTCGCCCGCGCCCTGAACGCCATGCAGGCTCGTATCGCCACCATGGTGGACGACCGGACCGAGGCCCTGGCCGCCGTCTCCCACGACCTGCGCACCCCCATCGCCCGCATGCGCCTGCGCCTCGGCCTCCTGGACACCACCGAGATCACACGGGCGCTGGAAGGCGACCTGGCCGAGATGGAGCAGATGATCTCTGCCGTGCTCGCCTTCTTGAATGGTGAGACCGACCCGGAAACGCCTCGGATCGTGGACGTGTCCAGCATCCTGCACACCCTGGTGGACGATGTCAGCGACACCGGACTGCATGCCTCATTCAGCGGCCCGGACCATTGCCGCATCCTCGCTCGCCCGCTGGAGATCAAGCGCGCGCTAAGCAATCTGATCGACAATGCGGTGAAATACGGTGGCTGCGCCCTGGTCAGCCTGGAGGCGGCGCAAGTGCTGGAGGACCGGCCCGCCATCAGCATCCGGGTGGAGGACAACGGTGCCGGCATTTCGGACGCCGAACTGGAGCGGGTGTTCGAGCCGTTCCGCCGGGTGGACATATCGCGCAACGCCGGGCTTGGCGGGATCGGGCTGGGCCTGGCCATCGTTCGCCGCGCCGTGGAGCGCGACGGCGGCCGAGTGCTGCTGCGGAACCGCCCCGGTGGCGGCCTGTGCGCCGAAGTGGTGCTGCCGATCGGCTGAGGAAGCGCCGACATGCTTTGACACAATCCTGTCGCACACGCGCAAGATAGGCCGCGCATCTGTTGATCAGGCTTCGGCGACGAAGTTCAGATCAAACAGAAGGACCAGAGCAAATGCACAAGATCATCGCGGCCACCATCATCAGCCTCGGCCTGGCGGGTCCCGCCTTCGCCTACGGCACGCGCCAGGTCGAATTCGACCCGGCGGCCGAGTTGCGGCGCGCCACCGGCTCCGCGCAGTATCCGGAAAGCAACGGCGGCATCGTCCGCGAGGGCCGGATCAGCCGGGGCGGCAACGAGGCCTACCCGCGGACCACGAGCGGCGTGTCGCACAATGGCACCGACGTCCTGATCGGCGGCAGCAGCCAATTTCCGGTCATGACGCAAGACGTGCTGAACCACCCGCCCACGGCATTGAGCCAGGATCAAGTGTTGACCCATGAGTTCGACGGCAGCGGCCCGCAGCCGGCCACCGTGGCGAGCAGCGTCTCTGGCGACGTGGGCGGCTGATGCGCGCAAACCCGCAACCGCAATCGGTACTTGGCCCTACCCGGCCGAGTACCGTAAGCGCCCAGGCCGCGAAAGCGGGACTCGAACATGAGCAACATCGTGCAGGGGGTATCCCGCTTCCGCTGCGACGTGTTCCCCAGCCAGGAGGCGCTGTATAGCCGCCTGGCCGTTCACGGCCAACTGAACCGCGCCGGGTCTGCCGGAGGCTCCAACTCCTGAGAAGGTGGAGCCATGACGACGTCGACTTACCACAAGCACGTGGCCCGGCGGGCCAATCTGTCTCGGATGCCCCCTCGCGCCAAGCGCGATGCTGGGTTGCGCAGGGAGATCCAGCGCGTGTTCGAGGAGAGCCTGCGCGTCTACGGCGTGCACAAGGTGGCACCCGCTGCGGCGGGAGGGCGTCCGTGTTGCCTGCTGCACCGTGGCCAGCAAACCCTGGGCGCACCGCAAGGCTTCGGATGCTGGGTCGCGGCGATGCCGGCCGTGACCGGCGCCGTCGCTGTTCTCCTACCCGAACCACGCGACCAGCGCCGATACGGTCACGACGGAGATCACATGCGAGGCCAGGATCGCGCCGGAGGTCACCCTGGCCTCAAGCCCGTAGAGCTTTGCAATGGTGAACGGTCCCGACCCGATCGGCAGCGCGCTGAGCAGCACCGCGACGTGCGTCTGAAGCGGCGGCAAGTGGAGCACGGTGACCGCGAGCAGCGCGGTCAAGCCGGGCTGGACGATCAGCTTCAGCCCGACCAGCATGCCGACCGGGATGGCGTCGCGGCCCGTCACGCGCTCCTGCGCGAGGAACAGGCCGATGCATACCAGCGCGACTGGCGATGCCGCGCCGCCAAGCAGGGTAGCGAACCGCTCGACCGGGACAGGTAGGGGAAGCCCTGCCAATGCCACGCCAAGCCCGGCCAACGGCGCGAGCAACAGGGGATTGCGCAGCAGCGAAAATAGCACCTTGCCGAGCGTGCGCCCGAAGCTGGCGCTCCGTTGTAGGTTGAATTCGATCAGCGCGACCGCAGACAGGAACAGCACGCAGGCGGTGAACAAGGTGGAGATGACGGCCATCGGCAAGCTGCCGGGTCCGAACACCAGCAGGCAGAGCGGGATGCCCATGAAGCCGGTGTTGCTGTAGCTTGCGTCCAGTCCCTCAATGCTCGCGATGGCGGCGTTGCCGCCCCGCCAGCGGCTGAGGATGAAGCCAAGCACGAAGGTGACCACGATCCCGCCGCCAAAGGCGAGGGCAAAGCCGCCCTGAGCCGCCTGGTCAGGCGTGATCCGCGCCATTGCGAGGAACAGCAGCGCCGGCAGGGCAAGGTAGATCGCGAAGCGATTGAGGTTGTCAGTCGCCTGGCGGTCGAACATGCTGGAACAGCCGCACGCAGCACCAGTCAGGATCAGCGCGAACACCGGCAGGGCGGCGTCGAGGACGGCACGCATGGCTACGTCCGATCCCGCACGCGCAGGCTGCGCCCGCGACGGGCGGCAGGCCAGATGCCGTAGCCGAACCCACCCCGGCATCGCCGCTGCTGTCCGGCCGTTACGTTCTTTTGCAACAAAATCATCCTCATCATGATTGACACGGCTGTGCCGGTTTGTATTCTGAACTCCGAATTCAGTATGCGGAAGGGCGCGATGCTGCTGATCCCTCAACCAAGCCTGGTCGAACAGGCCTATGAGGCCCTGCTCGGCGAGATTGCCGACGGCACGCTTGCCCCTAACATGCACCTCGTCCAGGAACTCCTCGCCGAGCGCTATGGCGTGTCCCGCCAGCCAATCCAGCAGGCGCTGCTCCTGCTCAAGACCGATGGCCTGGTGCAGGACGCCGGCCGGCGCGGGCTCGTCGTGGCGCCGCTGGACATGCAGATGATGCGGGATCGCTACGAGGTGCGCGCCGCGCTCGATGCGCTTGCAGCACCCCTTGCTGCAAGGCGGTGCGCCGCCTCGCCCGAGGTGGCGGCGCGGACCCGGCGTGATGGCGAGCGCATCCTCGCTGCCGGCATGTCCGCCGTGTCAGGCGGCGTGATCAAGGCCATGATCGCGCAAGACGTCGCCTTCCACGCCTTCGTTTACAGCGCGTCCGGCAACCCGATGATCGGGCCGACGGCCGAGGTTCATTGGCGCTTCTTGCGGCGTGTGATGGGGGAGGTGCTCCGCCGGTCGGAGCCGCCCCACTCGATCTGGCAGCAGCACCGCGGCATCCTGGATGCGATCGTCGCCGGGGACGCCGCGGCGGCCGAGGCGCGCACCCTGGACCACGTACGCACCGCCGCCGCACGCCTGGCCGCCACCGCCGGCCCTTGTGACACCGACCAACCATAGGAGCAGCCCTACCGACCCTGCGGCGCATCCGCCCCACACCGTGTCGCACGGGACCGAGGGCGCGCATCGCAACGGACCTGACAACCGCAACTGGCGCGCGGCTTCACAAGCGCCGGATAGCCTTCTGGGAGGAAGCAACATGTCACAAGCAAGCGGCTTGGCCATAGGTCCGGCGTCGCTGCCATCGGCCGAGGACCGGACCTACCGCAAGGTGACGCTGCGGCTGCTGCCGTTCCTGTTCCTGTGTTACCTCAGCGCCTACCTCGACCGGGTCAACGTGGCCTTCGCCAAGCTGCAGATGCTGGACGAGCTGAAGCTCAGCGAACAGGTTTATGCCTTTGGCGCCAGCATCTTCTTCATCGGCTACGTTCTGGTCGAGGTGCCGAGCAACGTGATCCTGCACCGGGTCGGCGCCCGGCTGTGGATCGCCCGCATCATGATCAGTTGGGCGCTGCTGTCCGCCGGGATGGCCTTCGTTCAAACGCCGCTCGCCTTCTACGTCGTGCGCTTCCTGCTCGGCGTCGCCGAGGCCGGGTTCATCCCCGGCGTGCTGCTCTACCTGACCTACTGGTATCCGGCCCGGCGGCGCGGCCGCATCACCGCCATCTTCCTCACCGCCATTCCGATGGCCAGCGTGTTCGGCGGCCCGGTTTCAGGCTGGATACTGAACGCCGCCGGCGGGGCCTACGGGTTCAGCAACTGGCAATGGCTGTTCCTGATCGAGGCGGTCCCCTCGCTGATCCTCGGCGTGGTCACGCTGTTCTACCTCGACAACCGCGTCGCCTCGGCCAAGTGGCTGGACGCCGACGAGAAGCGCATCGTCGCCGAGGCGGTCGCCCACGAGGAGAAGGAGAAGGAGGACCTGTCGCAGCTCTCGGCCGCGTTCCGGACGCCGCGGGTTTGGCTGCTCGGGCTGATCTACTTCGGCATCGTGTGCGGCATCTACCTCAACAGCTTCTGGGTGCCGACCATCATCAAGCAGACCGGCGTGTCCGACCCGTTCAGGATCGGCCTGCTGACCGCCGTGCCCTACGTGGCGGCCGTGATTGCGATGATCGCCCTCAACAGCAATGCCGACCGCGTGCGTGAACGGCGCTGGCACACGGTAGTCCCGTGCCTGGTCACCGCGGCCGGCTTCGCCTTCACCGCGTGGGCCGGCGGCAACACCGTACTTGCGATGGTCGGGCTTGTGCTGGCGGTGGCCGGGGCCTCCAGCGCGCAGGCCGCGTTCTGGAGCCTGCCTGGCGCATTCCTCGGGGGTACTGCCGCCGCGGCCGGGATCGCGCTGGTCAACTCGCTCGGCAACCTGGCCGGGTTCACCACCAACAACATCGTCGGCTGGCTGGCCGCCGTCACGCACAGCAACTCGGCCAGCCTGTATCTGTTCGCGGCGGTGCTGGTGGTGAGCGGGGCGCTCGTGTTCGCGATCCCGGCCCGCCTCGTGAACAAGTAGCGCGGAGGACATAGATGACAGAGCTGTTGACGCTGGGCCAGATGCTCTCGGTGCACGCCCGCCTGTCCCCGAACAAGATCGGGGCACGCGACCTGGAGCGCGCGATGACGTTCCGGGACTGGAACGCGCGCGCCTGCCGCCTGGCCAATGCCCTTCTGGGCCTTGGCCTTGCGAAGGGCGACCGGGTCGCGATCCTTGCCTACAACCGGGTAGAATGGGCCGAAATTTTTGCCGCCACCGCCAAGGCGGGCCTGATTGCGGTGCCGGTCAACTTCCGCCTCGTCGGCCGCGAAATCTCCTATCTCATCGAGGATGCGGGCGCGGCCGCGGTCATCGTCGAGGATGAGCTCGTTGGTGGTCTGGAGGAGGTTCGGACGGACCTGTCGGTCCCCGCCGGCAACCTGATCCGCATCGCCGGCCACGGCCGGGCCGGCGAGGCTTGCCCCGCCGGCTACCGCGACTACGAGGACCTGATCGCCATGGCTGCTGACCGCGAGCCGGCCCAGCCGGTGCTGGCGTCCGATCCGTGGACCCTGATGTATACCTCCGGCACGACCGGGCGGCCCAAGGGGGTGCTCCGCAGCCACAAAGCCGCAACCCACCTGTCCCTGGTGACCGACATCGAGTTGGGGGTGCATCGGGAGGACGGCGCCCTCCTAGTCATGCCGATGTGCCACGCGAACTCGCTCAACTTCTTCGGCGCCTTCACCTACTTGGGCGGCGAGGTATCCATCTACTCGCGCCGCAGCTTCGACCCGGAACACTGCGTCCGCACGCTCGCCGAGGGTGGATCAACCTTCACCTCGCTGGTGCCGACCCACTACACCATGATGCTCGGCCTGCCGGTCGCTGCGTGGGGGAAGTACGACCTCAGCCGGGTCGCCAAGCTGATGATCTCCTCGGCCCCGGCGCGCCAGGACACGAAACGGGCTGTGATGGAGATGTTCCGCAACTCTGGCCTGTTCGAGCTTTATGGTTCGAGCGAGGCCGGGTGGGTGACGATGCTCCGCCCGCACGAGCAGTTCACCAAGCTTGGCTCGGTTGGCCGGGAATGCGTGGGCGCGGCGCCGATCAAGTTGCTGAACGGGGGGGGCGACGAGGTTGCGGACGGCGAGGCTGGCGAGCTTTATTCCAGCAACGCCCATACCTTTGACCGCTACTGGAACCTGCCGGAGAAGACGCGGGACGCGTTCCGGGGCGAGTACTGCACCGTTGGCGACATGGCCCGGCGCGACCCGGACGGCTACATCCACCTGGTTGACCGCAAGAGCAACATGATCATCTCGGGCGGCGAGAACATCTACCCGTCCGAGGTCGAGGCCATGCTCGGCGCCCATCCCGCAGTCCAGGACGTGGCAGTGATCGGCTTGCCGGACGAGAAATGGGGCGAGCGCGTGCACGCGGTCATCATTCCGCACGACGGCGCCGCGCTGGGCGAGGGCGAGCTGCTCGCGTGGTCCCGGGAGCGGATCGCCGGCTACAAGCGCCCGCGGTCATTCTCGTTCCTTCGCCAGGAGGAGGTGCCGCGCACTGCCACCGGCAAGATCCTGCACCGGGTGCTCAAGACACAGCTTTCCGGCGCCGAGCGGACCGGCGGCTGACCGAAACGGGACATGGAAGCGATATGATGAAGATAGATCCCGATAGTGTTGCCGGGCTGGTCGCCCGCCTGCTCAAGCGGCGGGGCACGAAGCGCGTCTTCGCGCTTTGCGGCGGCCACATCATGCCGATCTGGATGCGGCTCGACGCGGAGGGCATCCAGATCGTTGACGTGCGCGACGAGCGCGCTGCGGTGCACATGGCCCAGGCCCATGCAGAGCTGACGGGCGAGCTGGGCGTTGCCCTCGTGACGGCAGGCCCGGGTGTGACCAATGCTATGACGGGCATCGCCAACGCGCACATCTCGCGCGCACCGGTGCTGGTCATCTCCGGAACCAACCCGACTGCGCAGGAAAACCGCGGCGGCCTGCAGGACCTCGACCACACCCTCCTGGTCCGCTCGATCACCCGCTATGCCCGCACGGTGCGCGACCCCGCCCTCGCACTGGCTGAGCTGGACGAGGCGATTGCCCGTGCGTTCGGCGATGCGGGCGAGCCAGGTCCTGCCTACATTGACTTCCCGGCCGACGTGCTGCGCCGCATCGTCCCGAAACCCGTCCAGCTCGAAGAGCACCTGCAGCCCAAGCCGCGGCCCGTGGTGATGCCTGACCCGGCGCGAGTGGCGCAGGCGGTCGAGGAGCTTTGGGGCGCCAAGCGCGTGGTCGTCATCTCCGGGCGTGGCGCCTGCCGGGCAGGGCCTGAGATGATCGCGCTGCTGGACCGGCTTGGCGCGGTCTACCTCGATACCGGCGAGAGCCGCGGCCTGGTGCCGGATACGCACGCCTCCGTCGTTGGCGCGATGCGCGGCGCGGTGATGACCGATGCAGACGTCGTGCTGACCGTGGGACGCCGGTTGGATTTCCAGCTCGCCTACGGTTCACCTGCGATCTTCGGCCAGGCGCGTTTCGTACGCATCGGAGAGGTGCCGGGCGAACTGCGTGACAACCGGCGTGGAGTGGTCGAAATCCTTGCCTCACCGGCGGAAGCATTGCGCGCGCTGGTCGAGGCCGCCGGCAACCGGGCCGCGTCCGTTGACCGGGGATGGGCGGACGGGCTGCGCCGCTCGCATGAGGAACGTGCGCGCAAGCTGAAGCAGTCCATGCGGACGGCGCCCCCGGGCAGCGATGGGCGGCTGCACCCGAACCGCTTGCTCGCCGCCTTGCAGGAGGCCATCGGCCCGGAAGCGGTCGTCATCACCGATGGCGGCGATTTCCTCAGCTTCGCCCGGATCGGCCTGTCTGCACCGGATATGCTCGACCCCGGACCATTCGGCTGCATCGGCATCGGCGTGCCCTATGGGATCGCCGCGAGCCTCGCCATCCCCGATCGGCCTGTGGTGGTGGCGACTGGGGACGGCGCGTTCGGCTTCAACGCGATCGAGGTCGATACCGCCGTGCGACACAAGGCGCCCGTATTGATCGTCGTCGCCAACAACGGCGCCTGGCAGATCGAGGTGCACGACCAGACGGTAACCTACGGCAAAGTCGTGGGCACAAGGTTGCAATTCAGTGACCACGCGGCGATGGCGCGTTCGTTCGGCATGCATGCCGAGCGGGTGGAAACCGAGGAGCAGTTGCAACCCGCGATCGAACGGGCGCTCGCCAATCGCCCGGCGCTGCTGGACGTCGTCGTGACGCCGGAAGCGGTGTCGTCGGACGCAAAGACGGGGCTGGCGTGGGTGCCGGACCTGCAACCCCTTGCCGCGTGGGACGACGCGGAGCGGAAGTGGCGCGGCAGTGGCCCCTGAGCCACCGGATTGGAAACCGCCGCATCTAGTGCAGGGTGTGGCAGCAGCAGGTGATTGCTGCATGAGGCGAGGCAGCAATCCCGTCCGTCCTGGGCGCGCCTTGTCTCGTCGTCAGCGTGTCATGGGCCGCACGCCAACTAGGCCCAGCAAGTGATGGGGCACCGGGTCAATGATGGAAGCGGCGCTATTCCGGCGGTTCCCTCGTTCCGTCGGGCACTACTCTCACATCAACCGGAATCGCTCCTGCTTTTTGGAACACGATCGAACAGGCGAAGGTCTGACCGTCCTGCAGTGATTCCTTAATGGTCAGCAGCATGAGGTGATTGCCACCGGGCGACAGGGTCATCGTTCCACCTGCCGGAACCGTAAAGCTTTTCACCTCCCGCATCGCCGTTCCGCCCTCGCCGCGGTCCGTGGCGTGCTTTTCGACGAAGTCTGCAAGGTTTGTCGGACACCGTACCCGGATCAGGCTGTCCGGCACGTCGCCACGGTTGGTTATGGTCATGTACAACGGGGAGTTGCTGCGGAGTTGGGTCACGGCGGGGGTCCAAGCCTTGGACAACTCGACTCCGCCCGGAGCATCCGCCGCTGCCGCTGGCATCGCCGCGACCATAGCCATACAAAGGCCGCCTGCTACCCACCGCATGACCGTCTCCTTGCACTCTTTCTGATACTGCAACGCCGTCTCCTGACAGGCGGTCAGCACGGATATCGCCGACTGGACGTTGTGCCTGTGGACACTGTTGCCAGGCTTGTGCTGACCGGCCACGAAGCCGACTGGCGCAACACCATCAGGCTCCAGTCATTCCTGACGACAGTCCGGTAACGACGCGCTCACTCCGTGTCGCGGATTTCCAGCCGCGACCGGCTCACAAAATCCTTCAACTCCTGCCCGCTGCGACGGAACAGCGCACGATCGAGAACGAAATGCCGAGTGGCGGTCGTCTTATCGCAATGCTCTTTGACGGACACACCGCCGATGGGCTCCTCATCGGAGGTCAAATCCTGGCTGACACAAACCCAGCCTTCCTCACCATAGCGCGCCTTGACCTGTTCGCCGAACAGGAACGCTTTCTTGTGCATGAACAGGCGGGCTGTGGGATCGGTTTCGATCACCAGGCCCCGGACCCGGTCGGCATCGCCGATCAGCAAAGTAAGCCGCACTGGATGGCCGCCGACCTTGGTGCCCTCATATGTGTCATTGACTTTCGCAAGAGGGTTCGCATTCTCGTCATACCTGAAGCGGACTGCGCGCAGGCCGGATGCCTGCGATGGGCACTGCCGATACTCCTGCCAGCCATTCAGCTTGTGCTCAGGGCTGTCAGCGCAGGCGAAGCCCAGGTAGCCGGAACGCGGTAGCTCGCCGACCTCCATGCCCACGCGGAACTCGCGGAGGTCGTTCTCATCGGCGCGGGCCGCCCGCACGGGAGCGAGCGCCGTGACGGCAACGGCGGCCAGCGCCAGGGCAGCAAGGGCTGAACGCATCGTCAGCTGCCCTGCTTGCTGGGCGGCACCGTTTCGGATGAGGGCTGGGCGGTCTTGTAAACGTTGCAAACGCGGGCGCCATCGCCAAAGAAGGCAGAGCATTCGGCGTAGGTCGGCTCGCCCTTGCCCTTGACTTCGGCTAGGACGTAATCGGTGACGGCGGCGACCTCATTCGGGCGCAGGAACGTGCCAGCCTCTACAGGGATGTCCTTGCCAAGTTCCTGCCGGCCTAAGCCGTAGCACTGGTGCTCGCCGCCGTCGTAAACGCCGCGCCGGAAATAGGGCATCCCGGTGCCGGGCCGGCCGCAAAGCACCGTTTCGATGATCTGGTCCCGGTCAAGCTGGGTAGCGCGCAGGGAAAGCGCGTCGCCGCCGTAGCCGCCTCCGCCCCCGCCGTGCCATTTGTGGCACCCGATGCAGTTCGCCTGCTGGAAGACACGCTTCCCTTGGGCGGTCTGGCCCTGCAATGGCGTATCCTGGGCGAACACGGGAACATGTGAGTACAAGGCAGCGATGACGGTTGCTGCAAAAAAAGCAGTGATGAGCTTCGCGTACATGTCAGTCTCGCTTCTTCACGCACCAGATCCCGCGGTTTCGAGCGGAACCTGGTGCGCGTGCCGTCAGATCAGAGTGCGAACACGTAGAGCATGGAGCCGGTCTGCATCTTCTTCAGCTCCGGCGTGGACTCGATGAACCACTTATCCCAAGCTCCGCCGAGGCCGACGAGGATGGCAAGGTATTGCTTGCCGTCCACGCTGAAGGTGATCGGGGGCGCATTCACGCCGCCACCGGTGTTGAACTCCCAAAGCTGCTGCAACGTCTTCGCATCGTAGGCCAACACCTCGCCGGACGGCTGGCTGGCGAATACCAGGTCTGGCGTCGCAAGCAGCCCGCCGAGTTGCGGGAACGGTGTTTCGGCCTTGCCGGCTATCTTGCCCGTGGTGACGTCTATCGCGGTGACGCTGCCGGTGATGCGCTGATGCTGGCTTGGGCCGCCTCCGGTGTAGAACTCGCGCGGCTTGAACGAATCCGGCTTGGTTTCTTCCACGGTGATTGTGTTGCAGCTTTCAATCGTCGGGATATACCAAAGCCGCAGGGCCGGATTGTAGGCAGTGGGGGGCCAGTTCTTGCCACCCATGTTGCCCGGGCACATCTCCGTCACCTTGTTCTCGCGTGAGGGTGTCACGGCGGCATTGTAGTGCTGCACCGGCTGGTTCGCGTCATACTCGACGGGCTTGCCGGTTTCTGGGTTCAGCCCATGGGTCCAAGTGACCTTTTTGACGAAGGGCGTGCCCCAGACGAACTCGCCGGTCGCGCGGTCCACCGCATAGCCGAACCCGTTGCGGTCGGCCGTGAGCGCGAGCTTCGTCGGCCTGCCGTTCACCGGCACGTCCACCAGCACGTTTTCGGAGACGCTGTCGTAATCGTAGGGATCGTTCGGCGTGTGCTGGAAGTGCCACTTGATCTTGCCGGTGTCCAAGTCGAGCGCGAGCGCGCTGTCGGTGTAAAGGTTGTCGCCCGGCCGATGCGCGTTGTCCCAGTCCGGACCAGGATTGCCGACACCCCAGAACAGCGTGTTGGAGGTGGGGTCGTAGCTGCCGGTGACCCAGGTCGAGCCGCCGCCATTTTTGGCCGTGCCTTCGTTCTTCCAGGTTTCGCTGCCGGGTTCGCCCTTGGCCGGGATGGTGTAGGTGCGCCAGACCTCCTTTTGGGTCTTGAGATCGGTGGCGGCGATCCAGCCGCGGATGCCGTATTCGCCGCCGGCGACGCCGGTGATTGCCAAGTCCTTGACGACGAGCGGCGCGGCCGTCACTGCCTCGCCCTTGTCGGGATCGGCAACCTGGCGCTGCCAAACGATCTCGCCGGTGTCCTTCTTCATCGCCATCAGGCGGCCATCGAGCGTATGGGAGATGACCATGTCGTCCCAGAGCGCGACGCCGCGGTTGTCAACGCCGCAGCAGGCCACCGCGCCCGCCCAGTCGTGATCGGTCTTGGGGTCCATCTTCCACAGCAGCTTGCCCTGCCCGTTGCGGGCATCAATCTTGTAAACGGAACCCCAGCCGTCGGTGACGTACATCATCCCGTTCTCGACGATGGGCGTGCCTTCTAGCCCGCCATGCGACCAAATCCCGCCGCCCTCAACGCCGCCCAACGCCATGGTCCAGGCGACTTTCAAGCCTTTTACCGTATCACGGTTGATCTGGCTCAACGGCGAGAAACGGTTTGCCGAGTAGGTTCGGTGATGCAGCAGCCAGTTGCCCTGCTCCTTGTCCGCATTGAGCAGGCGATCTTGCGTGATGTCGTCGGCTCGCGCAGGTGCGCCGAGCAACCCGGCAAGCGCAGTACACGCCAAGGCAAAGTTACGCATTGCAGTGCGACCTGAGATCATCCGAACTTCCCCCTTCTGGTTCGAACCGAAGCTGCACCTTAGCGATGTTGCCCGGGACGCGAACATTGGCGTCAATGCGCTGTTAACATAGGCGAGCTAAGCTGCACCAGCCGAAACGGCGTGGGGCAAGGTGGTTGCGTTTGGATTTTTGGTCGGCGGCTGACCTTGTTGCATGTGTAGGCATTGGGTAATCGCGGTGGGGGCATAGGCCATCCATGATGCTGCGACCTGGGCGGGTTGCCCGGCGGCTCGCACCATGGGATGCGGTTCAATGACCCGGTTTGCTGGTTTGGACGTGTCACAGAAGCTCACGGCGATCTGCGTTGTTGACAAGGCTGGCTGCCGGCCGTGGCGTGGCCAGTGCGGCACGGACCCAGCACAGATCGAGCGGATGGAAAGGGGACATGCGGGACAGGACGCCAGCATTGGCATCGAGACCGGCCCCATGACGCCGTGGCTCGTGCATGAGCTGCGAGGCCGAGGGCTCAACGTCGTCTGTCTTGATGCGAGGCATGCCAGCGCGGCATTCAAGATGCAGCTGAACAAGGCCGACTAGAACGATGCGGAGGGCCTGGTGCAGATCATGCGCACGGGGTGGTAGTAGCCCAGGCTGGAATAAAGGTGGACGGGATTGTACCTGCCCTTGATGAAGCTGAAGCAGGCCATGCGCGCCTTGGCTTGGGACGCGAACCGGCGCCGCTCCAGTAGCTCGCATTCCAAGGTGGCGAAGAAACTCTCGTACATGGCGTTATCGTAGGTGTCGCCCACCGAGCCCATGGAGGGTCGGACGCCAGCCTCCTTGCAGCGGCTGCCGAACGCCAGAGACGCATATTGCCCGGGTTCAACCAGTCGTCGCAACGCCTGTGTGGTCTGACCGCAGCAGGGCGTCAAAGGTTTCCGCCAGTGTTCTCCAACCGAGGGTCTTGCGCGGCTTCCCGTTCAGGGCCGAGGCCACCGCTGCGAGGTCATTCGCGCTGTGCAGGCCCAGGTTCGTGCCCTTCGGGAAATACTGCCGCAGCAGCCCGTTGGTGTTCTCGTTCGTGCCGCGCTGCCACGGGCTCCGGGGATCGCAGAAGTAGACCGCCACGCCGGTGTCGATCTTAAGCTGCACATGTTAGGACATTTCCGCACTTTGGTCCCACGTCAGCGACCGCCGGAGCTGCTCGTGCAAGGTCGTGATCTCGCGCGCGATCGCGTCGCGCATCGCCTCGGCGCCATGCCCGGCCAGCGCAGGGCCGTTCTTCACGCGATCCCCGCAGCCGTGGCCTTCCATGAGTGGCAGGTGCAGCAGCATCGTAAACCGCGTCATGCGCCTCACCAGCGTGCCGATCGCGGAGCCGCCCAGGCCCAAGATCAGGTCCCCCTCCCAGTGGCCCGGCACCGCCCGGTCGGCCGCCTCCGCCGGGCGCTCGCTAATCATGACCTCGGGGACGATGAAGGACTTGCCCCGTCTGCGGCTGCGCTTCCTGGGCACCCGCAGCGCCCGGCCCGTGCGCAGGCAAGCCGTCAGCTCGCGCCGCAGCGCCCCGCGGCCTTGCACGTAAAGCGACTGGTAGATGGCCTCGTGGCTGATGCGCATCGTCGCGTCGCCAGGGAAGTCGAGCCGCAGGCGATGGGCGATCTGCTGTGGGCTCCACGCCTTGGCCCAGCACCGGTCCTGCCGGGGACCGTGCCGCCGGCCCTTCCAGGGCACGATTGGCCCGGGCGCCGCGGCCCCGCTCGGGGCAGCAACCATGCCAGACAAACGATCCTGCACATACGTCCGCAGTGCCGCGTTGGCTGCAAGCTTCTGACGTTCGACCCTTTAACTCATAGGCCCGTAGGGCCACGATTGCGCCCTGGACCACGTATTTTGGTCCGATTGCCCGCCCTTGCGCATCAGTTCCACGCCATCCACCCCGGATGGTCCAAATGCGCCGCGCAGACCGTGACGCCGGACCTATCGGGCATCGCCCTGTGTAAGTTGCCCATTCTGGGTCAGCGGCCCTATTGTCCCTGCCAAACGACACACGTTGCAGGACACGCGATGGACGACACCGCAGCCGATATACGCGTTTCCGCTCTGCGCGCCCGGTATGGCGTCGAGATGGAGGTCGCACATGCCGGACCGTGGAACGAGGTCATCGGCAGCTTGGTAGGGCACCGATCCGTGCGCGCATATAAATCGGATGCGTTGCCGGAGGCCACTCTCGAGACGTTGGTGGCCGCAGCGCAATCTGCTGCCACATCGTCGAACATGCAGACCTGGTCGGTGGTCGCCGTGACCCGGCCTGACACCAAGGCCGCGCTGGCGGCGGTCGCGGGGCAGCAGGCGCATATCGAGCAGTGCCCGCTTTTCCTGGTCTGGGTCGCGGACCTGTCGCGCCTGGAACGGGTAGGGCTTGCAGTGGAGCGGAGATTGGAGGCGCTGCCCTACCTTGAGACGTTCCTGGTGGCGGCGATGGACGCCGCCATCGCTGCGCAGAACGCCGCCGTGGCGGCCGAGAGCATGGGTCTTGCCACCGTCTATATCGGGGCGCTGCGCAACGACGTGGAACAGGTCGCATTCCTGCTCGGCCTGCCGCCAGGTGCGGTCGCCGTCACCGGGTTGTGCGTCGGCTACGCCGACGAGGGCGTGCCCGCCATGGTGAAGCCAAGGCTGCCGCAATCGATCGTCCTCCACTCGGAGCGCTACGGTAGCGCGGCAGAGGGTGGTGGCGTGGCAGCATACGACCGCGCGCTCGAGGCATTCAGCGCAGCGGCCGAGCGGTCCTCCTATAGCTGGACGGACCGGGTTATGTCGCGCATGGGCCAGGTCGCTGCCCTGTCAGGCAGGGACCGCCTCAGGGACGCGCTGGTGCGACTGGGCTTTCCTCTCCGGTAG
>CAXTDP010000036.1:0-17309 GCA_964242295.1 uncultured Acetobacteraceae bacterium
AGGCCCCGGTGCGCTGCCCGGACTTCATCTACAAGCACCGCAACCAGGTGGAACGTTTGTGGGGCAGGCTGAAAGAGTGGCGGGCCGTGGCGACCCGCTACGAAAAGCTCGCCCAGTCCTTCTTGGGCGTGCTCTGCCTGGCCGCAACCATGGATTGGATCAAGCCCTAACAGAGCTTAGATCTTACTGTCGCCAGTTATACGCAGTCGACAATCAGTCAGCTTAATAGTTAGTCAACGTCCCAGCCCATTCCGTAATTGCAGCGCCCAGCCGCTCCGGTGCGTCAAGCGGGACCAAGTGACGACTGCCAGCAATGGTGCGTAACACTGCACCAGGAAGCGGGGGCATCGTTTCCCGCTCCTGCATATCAGGCCCAAGTGCCTTATCGTCGGCGCCGGCCACCACCAGCACTGGCACGGCGACTTGCTCGGCCAGGGCACGCAGGTCCTCCCTTGATCCTTCGTCCAGCCAGGCTATCCATCCCTGTTGGGAGGCACGCAGGTGGTCGGCCACGATACGGTCAAATGCCGGGCCATTGTCATGGCGGCTGATGGTGCGTGCAACGTCCCGTGCCGCCCCTGGGTCATTCCAAGCGGCGCGCAGCTTGGCGCGATCCTCGTTCGTCATAGGTTCTGGCCCAGGCGGTGACGGCGCAACCAGCACCAACCCGCGCAGCCCCGGCGGCCGCCGCGCAGCCGCAGCCATTGCTACTTTGCCGCCCATGCTGTGCCCAACAAGGATGCAGCCGTCCCGTAGCAGTGGCATCGCATCGTCGGCATAGTCTGCTACCCGCATCAGCCCGCCCGGCGGCGCGTCACCGAACCCACGTAGGTCCGGCGCCGAGCAACTCCCCCCGAGCACCGCCACCAGCGGTTCCCAGGACCGGGCCGAGCCGCCGAAGTAGTGCAGCAGCACCCAACTGGGTTCGCGGTTGGTCAAACCTCCACCGTCAACTCCGCCGGGCGGCTCGTCAGGTCCAGCATCTCGCCATGCGGCATCAGGCTAATCTGGCCAAACTCCCGCACCATGGCGCGGAACTCCGCCTCAACCAGGCGGGGCTTGCGGTCCAAATCATATAAGCCGCACTTGAACACCCGGTCGTTTTTCTGGGCCAGCTCCGAGTCCCAGTCCATCTGGTCAATGAGGCTGTACCAAGTGAAGCCTAGCACCGGCACGCCGTCGCCGCGCATCCGCATCACGTTGACCCACTGCTTCCACAGCCAGGACGGCGCGGCGTCTGGGTTCTCCACATTGGTCTCGGTGTAGAACACCGGGCGCTTGTAACGGGCGTAGTATTCGTGGGTGATGGCATACCAGCCCGCCACGTCCTCTGCCGGCACGATGCTGCCATCGGGCTTCATGATGCGCTCGTTGCGGCCATAGTAGTCGTTGCCCATGATCTGGTGGCCCGGCGGCTCCCCCTTCATGAACCAGTCGTATTCCGCCCGCGTCAGCCCGTTGTCGGACATCCACATGCAGACCTCGCTGTCCGGCGGACTGGCATACAGCAGGTCGAGCGAGATGAAGCGCTGCTTGTTGGACAGCCGCACCGCCGGGGACTGGATGGCGCGGGCCTCCCAGGTGCGCTCGGCGCTCTCGCTCTGCACGATGATGGCGTCCGGGCGCTGGCGCACGATGGCCTGGGTCGCCAGGATGCTGGCGGCGCACAGGTGCTTCAGCGCAGTGACGAAGGCATGGTCGGACTTGAGCTGCTCGTTCCACAGCCCATCCTTGGCGCTGACCCGGGCCGTGACGTAAATCTCGTTGACCGGCGTAAACATGCGGACGTGCGGATAACGCCGCGCCACGGCCTCAGCATACTCGGCGAACAGCAGCGGCAGGTCGGGGTTCTGGAAGTCGCCGATCCAGTCCGGCACGCCGAAGTGCAGCAGGTCCAGGATGGGGGCAATGCCCAACCGCTGCATCTCCGCCATCGGCTCGTCGGCAAACGACCAGTCGTAGCGGCCCGGGCCAAGGTGCATGGAATAATACGGCAGGCCGTAGCGCAACACGCGCAGGCCCAATCCGCGGGTCAGCGCCAGGTCTTCCTGCCAGCGGTCATAGTGGCCGCACTCGGCCAGCAGGTCCCGCCGGATGCCGCCGGCAATGCGGGGATAGCTGCACTCGATGCCGGTGGCGAACATGAACTCGCCGGCGCCTCCGGCCGGCAGGCCCTGGCCGCTGCGCCCGGCGGCACCACCCTGCTGATCCCCGCCTAGGACGCCGTTGCCAAGCTTCCGCTGGATGCGGTCCAGAAATCCTGCACCCATGGCTTATCGCGCCTCCAGGAAGCAATCCGCGGTGCGGAGCGCGTTGGCCATGATGGTGAGCGCAGGGTTGCACGACAGGGCGCTGGCGAAGACCGAGTTGTCGGCGATGATCAAGTTGGAATGCCCGTGCAGCCGCCCGTCCCGGTCCACTACGGCATCGTCGCCATCCCCCATGCGGCAGGTGCCGATGATGTGGGCATACCGCGGAAACGCCCAGGCATCCCGTGCCCCGGCGGCATCGAAGATCGCGCGCATCTTCCGCTCGGCGTGCGCCGTCATCCGAAGCTCGTTTTCGCCGGCGGTGAAGTGGATGCGCGGCTTCGGCAGGCCGCGGCCATCCAGCTCGTCGGACAGCTCGACGCGATTTTCCGGGTGCGGCAGGCAGTCGCCCAGGATGTTGATGCCCGCGACGTGGTCGAACTGCTCCATGTGGTCCAGCATCGCCTGGCCCCACAGCCCACGCCCGCGGGCGACCTGGCTGGCATAGGTGACGGGCATGACGCCGATGGATTGCAGCAGGTAGCCGCCGGCGAAATCCGCATCGTCCGGCCGGTGCGTGTCCTCGCTGATGAGGCCGCCGGGGATGCCCTTGGTGGGGCCAACCCGCTCCGGGAAGCGCGCCCAAAGCTGCACGCCGGTATGCGCCATGAAGTGGTGCCCGACGGGTCCGCGGCCCAGCCGGTTCAGCAGCAGCAGGCGCGGCGTCTCGATGGCGCCGGCACACAGGAACAGGGTACGGCAACGCTGCCGGGTTTCGGCGCCGTCCTTCATCGCCACAACGCCGGTCACCTGCCCGGCACCGTCAGTCTCAATCCCCGTCACGAAGGTCTCGGTCCGCAGCTCCGCCCCGCGGGCGAGAGCGAGAGGAATGTAGGTGGTGTCCATGCCCGACTTTGCGCCGGTGCTGCACCCGGCCTGGCAGAAGCCGCGGTTGGTGCAGGCGGGGCGCAGCCCGTAACCCTCCTGCTGCCATGCCCGCGACACCGCGGCGTTGGCGGCGGGCGACGTGCGTATGCCCAGGCTGGCGCAGCCCCGCTGCATCAGCTCCGCCGCCCCATTCAGCGGCAGCGGCGGCAGGCGATAGGCCGGGCGCGGCGGCCCCCACGGGTAGGGCGACGGGCCAGACACACCAAGGAACGCCTCGACCTCATCGTAATACGGTGCCAGGTTGTCATAACCGATCGGCCAGTCCGCCCCAACGCCAAAATCGCGCCGCAGGTGGAAATCGTCCGGCTGCGCCCGCGGCACATAGGCGGTGTAGTGCAACGTCGAGCCGCCGACGCCGATGCCGGAGTTGTTGCGCCCGAACGCCACAGGGTCGGTGCCGGCGCTGAGGCGCTCATCGTTCCAGAACAGGGCGTCTTGGGCGTGTTCGTCGGTGGCCCAGTCGCGCGCCGGAGTCCATTGCCGCCCGGCCTCCATCATCACGACGCTCAGGCCCGCGCCGGCCAGGCGAGCAGCCAGGGGGGCGCCTCCGGCCCCGGTGCCAACGATGACGGCGTCCACCTCGCCGGTGAAGACGGGGCTGGGGGAGGGGGACATCAAGCCGGCTCCCGGTCTTCGCGCTCGTTCAAACCGATGTGGGTCCAACCCGGGCGGTCGGCGAACCCGACATAGCCAATGCGCTCCTGTGCCAAGGGGTGGGCGAAGAACACCTCCGTCGCCTCGGCCAGCAGCTCCTCGAAGAAGCGTTGCGGCGGCATCGGCCAGGCCGGGCCGGGCGGTGTGCCCGCCTGCACCGCGGTCAGCACCTCATCCTGTGCCGCGAACGGCAAATCGGCAAACGCGACACCAGCCATGGCCTGGGACGCGCCGTCCAGTCCCACCAGTCCGGCGCGCATCGCGACGCCGTCGCCCGGCATCATGTCGTAGCGCCAGCCATCCGTCTTACCCTCCGCCAGCCTCGCGTCCATCGGCCCGGCGACGTCAATCCATGCATCGGGCAGCAACCGGGCGCAGACCGCTTGCAGGGTGTGGAACTCCGCCGGGGTCAGGAAGCGCGGCTCGGCAACGGGCAGGGCGTCCAGCCGGGCCAGGAGCGCGGCCCGGGTAGGCGACGAGACATGCTCGCCTTGCAGCAGGTCGCGTATCGTCAATCGCACTGTCCCATTCCGTACATCCGCAGCGCACTTCGGGTCGAACGCCCCGGCGTCAATCGGCAGGCCCGGCGAAAAGCCGCTTCAGCCGACCTGGCCCGGCGCCAGCGGGCGGGTGCGGACCAGCAGATGCGGCTGGACATCGCCGCGCTTGCCGCCGTTCAACGGGGCTGCCAGCGGCAGTTGCGCCACCGTCGCATACAGCATCCCGTCAGGGCCGAACGTCAGGCCGTCCGGCCAAAGCATGTCCGGGTGCTCCGCCAAGCGGCGGTATCGGCGGCCCTCCGCCGGGATCACGCCGATGGCCCGGGCGCCGACTTCGGTGACATACAGGTTGTCCGCACCATCTATCGCGATGCCGCCCCCCACTGGACGGTCCGCATAGCGTTCCACGCGCCGGGCCAGCTCCGCCTGGGACAGCGTGCCGTCCAGCAGGTCGGCCATCTGCAGGCGATACACGGCGTTGCCGCTGAGCGGCCCGTAGTACAGCCACTCCCCCCGGTCATCCCTGGCAATCCCGTCGCAGCCCACGCGCATCGGGCTGCGGCTGCCGTCCTTGGCCAGCTTCACCATCTCGCGCCCGTCCACCAGCACCGGCGCCGGAGCCGCCCGAGTGGACTCCGACCCCTCCAGCACCCGGCGCGACAGCCCGGTGCGGAAATCCACGACGATCAGCGCACCTTCGCTGCCGTCGCCGTCCCGCCCCACGCCCTCATCGGCGATGACCGCCAGGCCCCGGCCCGCATCGAGCACGAAGTCGTTGGGTTCGGAGTGCCCGCCCAGCGCCGCCGGGGTGACCGGCACGACCGCAGCGAGCCGGTTGGCCCGGGTGTCCCAGCCAACGAACTTGGGCGAGACGTCGCTGCGCGATCCCATGTCCAGCATCCAGACCACGCCGTCCCCCCCGGAGCGTATGCCCAGAACCGCGTCCAGCCGCATGTTCGGCGGCGGTTCCGTGCTGTTCCAGCTTGCGTCGGGAAAGGGGCGCAGGGCGCCGTCCACGACCTCGCTCACCCGCATCGCCGTCTCGAACATGGGGTGGTGGGTGACGAACAGGCGGCCATCCCGCGTGAACACCGGGTTGCCCAGCGGCTGGTCCAGGCGGGCGGCAATCTCGGCAGTCGCGGGCGTCATGGCAGCATCCTGGGCAAGGGCGGGGGAGGCGGGCAGTGTGGCCAGGCCGGCCAGCAGGCCGCGGCGGGACAGGGCGTGCGGCATGGGCGGCTCCAGGTCTGATCCGGACTGGCAACGCGGCGGGGCCGCGCCGGAAATGTTCACAAGCCTGTGCGGGCGCCGGTTGCGCCGCGCCGCCGTTGCGGCCAGCCTCGGCCCGGCATCCCGGAGGCAAGGCATGGCCGAATACGACCTGATCATCGAAGGCGGCACCGTCGTCACCGCATCGGACCAATTCCGCGCCGATGTGGGCATACGCGCCGGCCGCATCGCAGCGCTTGGCGAGCGGCTGCAGGGTGGCCCCGTGCTGGACGCCGGCGGCCTGCTGGTTCTGCCGGGCGGCGTGGACAGCCACTGCCACATCGAGCAGTTGCAGGAAGGCGGCGGCGCCGACGAGGAAACCTTCACCACCGGCAGCACCGCGGCGCTGGCGGGCGGGACCACCAGCGTCGTCACCTTCTCCACCCAGTTCAAGGGCGGCGGCATCCTGCAGCCCCTAGCGGAATACCGGCGCCGGGCCGCTGCAGGGGCGATGGTGGACTACGCCTTCCACCAGATCGTCACCGACCCCTCGGACGCCGTGATCCGGGACGAGCTGCCGCAGGTGGTGGCATCGGGCATACGCAGCCTGAAAGTGTTCCTGACCTACGACCCCCTGCACCTAGACGACCGGCAGTATCTGGCCGTGCTGTCGGCGGCCCGGCGCCTGGGCTGCCTGGTGACGGTGCATTGCGAGAACTATGACGCCATTGCCTGGCGCTCCGCTGCCCTGCTGGCCGATGGCCGGACCGCGCCGAAGTATCACGCCTGGTCCCGCCCGGCGGTGGTCGAGCGGGAAGCAACCCACCGCGCCATAGCCCTGGCGGAGCTGGTGGACACGCCCATCGAGGTTTTCCACGTATCCTGTCCGGAGGCCGCGGAGGAGATCGCGCGCGCCCAGGCCCGCGGCGTGAAGGTGTGGGGCGAGACCTGTCCGCAATACTTCGTGCTGACCGCCGCCGACATGGACCGCCCCGGCTTCGAGGGCGCCAAGTTCATGTGCAGCCCGGCCCCGCGCGACGCCGCGGCGACAGCTGGGCTGTGGGACGCGATACGCATGCGGACGCTGGGCGTAATCAGCTCGGACCACAGCGGATGGAGCTATGGCGGGACGCACGGCAAGCAGTCGGCCGGGGCGGACGCGCCGTTCACGCGGATACCCAACGGCGTCCCCGGTCTGGCCGCCCGGCTGCCGATCCTATGGAGCGAGGGGGTGGCCGCCGGGCGTATCAGCCCCAGCGACTTCGTGCGCCTGACGGCGACCGAGCCGGCGGCACTGTTCGGCCTGCGCGGGAAGGGCCGGATCGCCCCCGGGGCAGACGCGGACCTGGTGCTGTGGAACCCGGACCGCCGCATCCGCATGACCAATGCCATGCAGCAGCACGTCATAGACTACACGCCCTATGAGGGGCTGGAGGTCACGGGCTGGCCGGTCGCAGCCCTGCGCCGGGGCGAGGTCGTGATGCGGGACGGGGCGGTGTCGGCGGCGCCAGGGTCGGGGCGCTACCTGCCCGTCGGACCCTATGACATGATCCGCCCGCGCGGGGTGCTGCCGGACGGGTTCGACGCGGCTGCGTTTGCAGCGGGATAGGGATTGGCGACGGCGCTGTGACAGGAGGCGGCGACCCGGCCATGCTCCGGGCGCAGTCGGTGTTGGGGTAGACCCTGCCCGCGGTGCCAAACGGTTCAGGCGGCTTCAGAGTATTCCATCTGGCTCGGCCAGAACTCGCCGGCGCCGGTGATGAAGTCCCAGACTGTGGGCTGTTCCCGCTCCATGCGCGCCAGCATGGCGCCGAGGTCGGCGACGGCCGGCTGGCGCAGGCCGTGATACTCGACCAAGGGGCCGACGGGCGAGAAGTGGATGGCGGTCGTGCGGAGAAGCCGGAGCAGGCTCCGTTCCATGACGGCGCACCAGTGGGTGACGCCGTGATCCCTGCTCATCTGGACTGCGCCCTGGACAAGGCTGAGGCGCAGCAGCGAGTCGGCCATGGCATCCGATCCGCGGCGGCCCTTCGACACGGCGAACCGCGACACCTCGGCGGTTGTTCTCACCGGCAGTCCATCCAGCAGGCCCGGTGTGCAAAGCTGCTGTGTGGGCAGGCTGCGCCGGGAGCCTGCGAGCGGCAGGATCAGGCGGACCGTTCCGACAACCTGGCCATTGTGACGCTCCCGAACCACGGCATGGCTTGAGTGCGCGTCGAACATATCGGTCTCCAGCCCTCCCGTCCCCGGCTCGTATCCGCGTTCCAGGCAATAAACCTGGTGCCGCAAGCAGTAAGCTTCCTGGATCAACTCGGCTGAGTCGGCCACTTGCACTGCATATCTTGAACGAAAGCTGGACAATGCTGCCGAAACATCACCGATGTTCATCCTGATATCCTCGCGGTTCCGTGAACGTGGGGTTGACCTACCAGCTACACGGACTTCAAGACAACTTCGGAGACGGCAGAGACTATAAGGTATGCTGAATTTAACAAAATCTTGCCCTGCGAGTGCTATAATATTAGGACATATGTCTTATTGATACGATTATTCCAGGTTGACGCGTGTTGTTCATTGTAACGATTTATGGCTGAGCCACAGATGACAAACCATTTTTCAAAACGGTGTTGCAACATATTCATTTTGAGGTTAGACTAAGCTTGCCGGATGCGGTTGTGACGTCCATACCACATTGCGGTCGAACTGCTGAAAGGCCTCGAACTAAATGGCCAACGGGGACATCGTATGGTATGTGGCACAATAATGAGGCATGCCCAGCGCGTATGGTTTGCCGAACGACGGCTTGGCTGTATGGCTCAGCGCAATGTCTTGCATCCTCGCACATTCCAGGTTTGACCATGGCAGAACATGCTTTGAACGGATCGGCGGCTTCCAGCGAATGTGCGGTATTCCCGATCGCTGACCTGCAGTTTGCGCTGGCATGGTCGGCCGCGGCGCCTGGCTTTGGCGGATGGCGGATCGAGGTCGTCCAGATCAGCAGCGGCGAGATGGTGGATGTCATCCCGCCAGGGGCGCAGTTCCCGGTGTTCTGGGTCGTACCCAGGACCGGGCATGTCGAGGTCATGTGGGAACATCCCGCCGAGGCAGGAGGCGGGCAGGTGACGGTGGCCCGGCCATCTACGCTGCGCGATGCCCTGCTCCTGCTATGCCCCTTGAGCGCCGAGTGCCTCGCCGACATCGACCGCAAACTGGCCGACACGGCAATCGTCACGGGTGGTTGGGCATAACGCCAGCCGATGCGGCTGGCGTCCCGGGCACAAACCGAGCCGTTCTCGGTTGTGAAATGGCCTGAAGGCGGCGACCGGCGTCGCTCCTTTGCTCATGCCTAAAAAGTCTTCCTGGCACGCTCTGCGTTGATGAAATGGTGATGGATTCCAACAGTGGCACAAAGCGTGCGGACAGTCGAAGCTTACGGGCAGCCTCCTCCACCAGTTGCAGGTGAGCAGGCTGGCGGACACGGCGTGTTCCGCAAGATCGCCGCCGTCCCAGACCTGCAGCCGCTTGCGTCGGATGGTATTTGGCGTGTGGCCCTGGAAGGTGAGAGCGTCGTCCGCGTCGTCCGCTTCCGTGTCGAGATGGGTGGGGCAGAATGGGAGCTGCTGGCGATGGGGGATATGACGGACGAGCAGCTCGACGTTTATGAAGCAGCGATCTCAGGCATCCATGAGGGACATCCCGACACCCCGTCAGCCTTGGGCATCTAGCATTAGGCTTGCCAAGGCTGGAAGCGACAAGGCCAGGCCATCCGTGGCAAGGGACGCCGCATCCTGCAAGGACCTGCCGATATGGCGACCACAGCCCAGATCATCTATCAGCCCTACGTCGCCGGTGCCCGCGGCGCCTTGAAGCCAGGCGTTCCCATCGTGTGCCGGACTGCGGACGAAGGCATCCGGCGTGCCGAGCGCGCGTTGGCCGGCGGCAGCATACTGGGCGCCCGCGTCGTGCGGGTCCATCACGACGCCGACGCGGACGAGTTCGGCCCGCCAGAACACCTGGGCACCTTCGGTCAGGTGCCGGAGGATGCCACGGGATGACACACGCCAGTCCTGGTTGATCCAAAGGCGGGCCGGCGCGCAAACTCTGCCTGGCCGATACGGCTCCGTGCAGCCGTGCGCAGGCCGACGGAGCCAGACCTTCGGGTGGCCGGTCTGCTACCGGGGGCGGACCTGGCCGCAGCCGGCACTTGCGGATCTGGCAAATGCCATGGGGCAGGATGGCGCCCGCACCCACGGCGTCGAGCGGAGGGTCCGTTGCAGCACATGTCATGCTGCGCCACTGTCTGCCAATGGACCTGAACGCCGTCGAAGCCGTTGTTCAACCGCGCTCCCGGGCTGACCTTCCTGCGTGGCGCTTGCATGATTGTCTGCTGGGAGGCGGCACTGACGTGCTGTCCGGCTCTCACCCCGGCATACGGCGGCTGGTGGACTTAGGCGCCATGGGCTGGGCGCCGCTTGAAGTGTCGCATGACGGCTTGCGGATCGCGGCGACCTGCACCCTCGCGGCGGCTGCGGCCGCGGAGTTCCCGCCCACCTGGACCGCCGCCGGCGTGATCGCCGAGTGCTGCCGGGCGCTGGCCGGGTCATTCAAGATCTGCAACACCGCGACCGTGGGCGGCAACGTCTGCCTGGCGCTGCCGGCCGCCCCGATGCTGGCGGCTGCCGTCGCCCTGGACGGCACGGCGCTGCTCTGGCCGGCGGACGGCAGCGAGCGCCGGGTGCCGATGACCGGCTTTGCAACGGGTCCCCAGCAGACCGTCCTGCGCCCGGGCGAGGTGCTGCGCGCCATCGAGGTGCCAGCCGTGGCCCTGCGACGCCGGGCCGCGGTCCGCCAGGCGTCGCTCACGGCGATGGGCCGGTCGGCGGCGCTGCTGGTTGCGACGCTCTGCCCCGGCGACGGCGCGTTCAGGCTGACGGTCACGGCCAGCACGGTCCGTCCTTATCATCAGCACTGGCCGGCGCCGCCCAGCCAGGATGCCCTGGATGCCTGGATGGACGCCCTGCCCGGCGATGCCTGGCTGGACGACGTCCACGGCGCTCCGGCTTGGCGCCGCCACATGACCCGGCGTTTGGCGCACGACCTGCTGCACAGCCTGACCGCCTGATGCGCCTGCACGTCAACGGCCGGGCGCAGGATGCGCCGTACTCGCCGGGCCAATGCCTGCGGACGCTGCTGCGCCAGCTCGGCTGCTTCGGCGTCAAGAAGGGCTGCGACACCGGGGATTGCGGCGCTTGCACCGTGCTGCTGGACGGGGTGGCGGTGCATAGCTGCCTGGTGCCCGCCTTTCGTGCGGCGGACCGGCAAGTCACGACCATCGAGGGGCTGGACGGCCCCGACACGGACCCGGTGCAGCGCGCCTTCGCGGCGGCGCAGGGATTCCAATGCGGCTACTGCACGCCGGGGATGGTGATGACGGTCCACGCCCTGGACCAGGGGCAGCGGGCCGACCTGCCGCGCGCCATGAAGGGCAATCTGTGCCGCTGCACCGGCTATCGCGCCATCGCCGACGCGGTGGATGGCGCCGCCGCTCCCGTGGACGCGCCCGCTCCGGCCACGCGGGACGTGGTGACGGGCGCCGCGCGCTATACCCTGGATGCCGAAGTGCCAGTCCTGCTGCACCTGCGCCTGCTGCGCTCGCCGCACGCCCATGCCCGCATACGCGCAATCCATCGCGGTGCCGCGCTGGCGGTGCCCGGCGTGGTGGCGGTGCTGACGCACGAGGACGTGCCGTGCCGCCATTACTCCACCGCCCGGCATGAGGACCACCGCACCGACCCCGACGACACCCTGATGCTGGACGCCACCGTGCGCTTCATCGGCCAGCGCGTTGCCGCGGTGGTGGCGGATACCGTGGCGGCAGCGGAGGCCGGCTGTGCCGCCTTGCAGGTCGAATACGATCCGCTGCCCGCCGTGTTCGACGCCGACACCGCCATGCGTCCCGGCGCGCCGCGGCTCCACGCGCAGCACGGGCGCATCCTGGACGCCGGGTGCAACGTCGTGCATCGCATCGTGGGGCGCAGCGGTTCGGTGGAGGCGGGCTTCGCCGCGGCGGATGCGGTCGTGGAGGTCGCCTGCGACCTGCAGCGGGTCCAGCACGCGGCCCTGGAAACCCACGGCTGCATCACCTCGCTGGATGCGGACGGCCGCCTGGTCGTACGTACCAGCACGCAGGTCCCATTCCTGGTCCGCAAGGCCCTGGCCGACCTGCTGGACTTGGACCCGTCCCGTATCCGCGTCCTGGCGGGCCGGGTCGGCGGCGGCTTCGGCGGCAAGCAGGAAATGCTGGTCGAGGACATCTGCGCCCTCGCCACCCTGCGCACCGGCCGGCCCGTGCAGTTGGAGCTGACGCGTGAAGAGGTGTTCACCACCACCACGACGCGCCATCCCATGCGCGTCGTGGTGCGCGCCGGAGCCCGCGCGGACGGCAAGTTGACGGCGCTGCACCTGCATGTCGTGTCCGACACCGGCGCCTACGGCAACCACGGCCCGGCGGTGCTGGAGCACGCCTGCAACGAGGTGCTTGCGATGTATCGCTGCTCCAACAAGGCCGCGGACGCCGTCGTCGCCTACACCAACACCGTGCCTGCTGGGGCCTTCCGCGGGTACGGCCTCAGCCAGACGCTATTTGCGATGGAGCAGGCGATGGACACCCTGGCCCGGCGCCTCGGCCTGTGCCCGTTCGCCATGCGCCGCCTTAACGCGGTGCGGCCCGGTGACGCGCTGGTGGGCGCCCGCCCGGCGCTGGACGACGTGGAGTTCGGCTCCTACGGCCTCGACCAGTGCCTGGACCTGGTGCAGGCGGCGCTGGCGGACGGAGACGGCGAGCCTGCGCCGGAGGGCTGGCTGATGGGGCAGGGGATGGCGATGTCCATGCTGGACGGCGCGCCGCCGTTCGGCCATCGCGCGGAGTCCCGGCTGCGCCTGGCGCCGGACGGGTTGTTCGACCTGGACGTCGGCACGGCGGAGTTCGGCAACGGCACCTCCACCGTGCATCGCCAGGTCGCGGCGGCGGTGCTGGGCACCCGGCCCGAGCGCATCCGTCTGCGCCAGTCGGACACCGACCTGCTGGACCACGACACCGGAGCCTTCGGCAGCACCGGCACGATGGTGGCGGCCAAGGCAACGGAGCTGGCCGCCCAGGCGCTGCGCGGGCGCATCCTGGCCCGGGCGGCGGATTGCCTGGGTGGCGACTGCACCCTGGCGGACGGATCGGTGCGGTGCGGCGCCGACGTGCTGCCGCTCGCAGCGATGGCGGACCCGCCGCTGGCGGTGGTGCGCAAGGCCGATGCATCGCCGCGCACGGTGTCGTTCAACGTCCATGCAGTCCGCGTGGCGGTGGACCCCGGCACCGGACATATCCGCATCCTGCGCAGCGTCCACGCCGCCGACGCCGGCCGGGTGCTGAACCCGGCGCAATGCCGTGGCCAGGTGGAGGGCGCGGTGGCCCAGGCGTTCGGCGCCGTCCTGTTCGAGCACTTGCGGGTCGGCGGGGACGGCGCGGTGGAGAATGGCGCCTTCCGCCACTATCACATCCCAGCCTGGCCCGACCTACCGCGGACGGAGGTGCTGTTCGCCGACACGCACGACGCCTTCGGTCCCCTGGGCGCCAAGGGCATGAGCGAGGCGCCGTTCAACCCGGTCGGCGCCGCCTTGGCCAACGCCCTGGCGGACGCGACGGGGCTGCGGTTCACCGCACCTCCGTTCACCGCCGACCGGGTATGGGCGGCGCTGCAGGCGTCCAATCCGCTCCCTTCCCCCTCTCCCTCCAGGAGAGGGAAAAGGACTAACATTGCGGCGGGCGTGGCGGCGTGGCAATGCAGCCGCCCGATCCCTTAGCGCCCACGCAAGAAAGGTCCACATGGCCGCCAACAAGCATATCCTCGTTCTTCCTGGCGACGGCGTGGGTCCGGAGGTCATGCGCGAAGTCCGGCGCGTGATCGACTGGATGGACCGGCGGCGCCGGGTCACGTTTGACATCACCGAGGACTTGGTCGGCGGCGCCAGCATTGACCACCGCGGCACCCCGATCACGCCAGAGGTGGTGCAGCGCGCCAAGGCCGCCGATGCCGTGCTGTTCGGCAGCGTCGGCGGGCCGCGCTGGGACAAGCTGGGTTTCGACATGCGGCCGGAGATCAGCATCCTGACCCTGCGCCGCGAACTCGGCCTGTTCGCCAACCTGCGCCCGGCCGTGGTGCTGGACCCGCTGGTAGATGCAAGCTCGCTGAAGCCCGAACTGGTGCGCGGCCTGGACCTGATGATCGTCCGGGAAAGCACCGGCGGCATCTACTTCGGCGAGCCGCGCGGGATCGAGACTCTGCCGGATGGGCAGCAGCGCGGCTACAACACCGAAAGCTACTCCACCCACGAGATCGAACGAGTCGCCCGTGTCGGCTTCGACCTCGCCCGCAAGCGGCAGAACCGCCTGTGCAGCGTGGAAAAGGCCAACGTGATGGAAAGCGGCCTGTTGTGGCGCCAGGTCGTGACGGCGCTGCACGAGCGTGAGTATGCCGACGTCGCGCTGACCCACATGTATGCCGACAACTGCGCCATGCAGTTGGTCCGCAGCCCCAAGCAGTTCGACGTGATCGTCACCACCAACCTGTTCGGCGACCTGCTGTCGGATTTGTCTGCCATGCTGACGGGCAGCCTGGGAATGCTGCCCTCCGCAACCCTGGGCGCCCCGGATTCCAGCGGCCGGCGTCATGCGTTATACGAACCGATCCACGGCAGCGCGCCGGACATCGCCGGCAAGGGCATCGCCAACCCGATCGCGCAGATGCTGAGCTTTGCGATGCTGCTGCGCTACTCCTTCGACATGGAAGAGGATGCGGCCCTGATCGAGCACGCCTGCACCAACGTGCTGGCCAGCGGCCTACGCACGGCCGACGTAATGGGGCCGGGCACCGCAAAGGTCGGCACGTCGGTCATGGGCGAGAGCGTGCTGCGCGAATTGGAGAAGCTGTCGGCTTGACCAGCCTCTACATAGACGCCGACGCCTGCCCGGTGCGGGAAGAGGCGTTCCGCGTCGCCACCCGGCTGAACCTGCCGGTGCTGGTGGTGTCCAACGGCTCCCGCCCGATCCGCCCACCGGGCCTGCCGAACGTGCGCATGGTGACGGTGGGCGGTGCGCCCGACGAGGCCGATGACTGGATCGCCGAGCGGATCGGCCCAGCGGACGTGTGCGTGACAGCGGACATACCGCTGGCATCGCGCTGCCTGGCCCGCGGGGCGCGGGCGCTGTCGCACACCGGGCATGTTTGGACGGGCGACAACATCGGATCGGCGCTGGCGGGGCGGGAGGTGGCGCGACACCTGCGGGAGATCGGTGCGCCGGGGGGTGGGCACCCGCCGTTGACCAAGGCGGACCGGTCGCGGTTTCTGTCGGCGTTGGACACCGTAGTGCAGGCGGCGTTGCGGCTTAAAGAGTAGCCGCTTGAAAAACGCAGCCCTGGCCCACGAAGGCTGTTACTCCGGAAGAAAGCCCTCCCCCATGACCTGCTCGCCCGTCCAGAGGCAGCGGCCAGGGAATGCCGCCTCAGGCAAGCCTGTTTCCCGCTGTGCGCCCAGCAAGGCAAAGCAGTAGGCGGTGGCAAAAGCGTCCGCAGGCAAGCTCTTTAGGCTTGGATTATCCTTCAGGTGCTCAACAAGCTGGCCGCGCTGCTCAAGGATGGTCAGCCGCCAACTGTTGCCGCGCAGGGCTAGCTGGACCTGCCACTTGAGCAGATGAACAAGCAGGACCGTAAGGCGGTTGACCAACTCGCGCTTCTCGCTCCGGCCCATGCTCTCGATCTCTTCGGCGATGTTCCCTATATCGGCCTCGGCCAGCCGCCCAGCCCGCAGCAACGCCGCCTGCTCCACGGACCAGGCGTAGAAGTCACGGGAGTAGGCATCAGGTTCCGTCATGAGGTCTGCCAAGATAGGACGCCGTTACCACATCATTCCGAGATCGGCGGCGCCCCTTGACCATGCAAGGGATCATGGCACGATACGGTTGTTAAACCGCCTCTCCATGCGCCGGCGGTGCCTCGTCGCCCTCGCGCATCTCTTTCCGCGTCATCGGCGTTTCCCGCCATTCGCCCTGATCCGCGACGCTATTGCCCGGGAACTCGCCCAGGTTCTCCTGGATGCTGGCCTCCTCGACCATCACCCCGGGGATCGGCTCATCCCTCGTCATGGGGTTCGGCAACTGCCCGGTGCCGGCAGAGTCCTCCATGCGGATCAGTTCGTCGGCGCGTTCCTTGTAATCGGCCATCTTGTTCGGCGGGCTGCCGTCCGCTTCCCAAAGCTGCGTTGCTCGGGCGTCTATGCGGCCCTGGCGCTCGGGCGTCATTTCCAGCGGATTGTCGGACATGGCGGCGTCTCCTTGAGGTATAGCCGGTCATAGCGCGGCAGCACCGGGCCGGGTTGCGCCGGGTGCAGCCTTCTGCCACGGCAGGCGTTGGATCGGCTACCATAGCCTAGAAGGAGACCATTATGCCCCCAGCCGACATGCCGACCAACACGCCCCAGGATGCCACCGTGCGGACCGGCGGGGCGGACAGCATCGCCTCTGGCGCCCCGCCAGGCTCGCCGGAACGCGAGGCCAATGCCCGCGTGCTGAAGCGCAAGGCGCCGCAGCCGCGAGAGCAGGGGGCGACGCTGCCGACCCCGGGCTTCCCGGCATTTTGGAGCATTGCCGGGTCGTTCGCGCTGGTCGTCATCGTGGTGATCGCAGCGCTGATTGCCGGGCCGTATTAGGGCGGATTGCATTGGGTCCGGGCGCGAGGCGACCGGATTCAACACCCGCGACGACCCGCCCGCAAATGACAACTCTGAAATAGCCGGCGTCCAGACTTGAACACCGACTGTGCTAGACCCGCTGCAACGCCTGATGCGGGGCCGGCGGGAGCACGGCGTTCAGGGCATCGCCGGGCCGCACGGCGCCACCCCGGCGCACCACACCCATGATGCCGGCCCGCAGCACCAGGCTGCCATCGGCTGCACGGTTCAAGACGGCGTCCATCAGGCCCGGCTGATACTGGTTCAACTGGGCGCACGGGTTTCGCAAGCCCGTCACCTCCACGACCGCCGCACCCAAGTGCAGCAGGGCGCCGCGCGGCAAGGCCAGCAGGTCCAGCCCGCGGGTCGTCACGTTCTCCCCCATGCTGCCCGGTCCCACCCGGAAACCCTTTGCGGCCAACTCCTCATGCAGTTCGGCGGCGATCAGGTGGACCTGGCGCAGGTTGGGCTGGGTCGGGTCTTGGCGGACGCGGGAGCGGTGCTTGACCGTAACGCCCCGATGCGCGTCGCCACGCACGCCCAGCCCAACCTCCAACACGATCTCGGGCTGCACGTCCTTGCTGAAGCCATGCGTGCCGCTGCTGGCAACAGCGGCGACGCTGGCGGTCACAGCAGGATCAAGCCGCCGCGCAGGCCCTTGGCCACTGCCTCTGCCCGGCTGGTGGCGCCCAGCTTGATGAACACGGCTTCCAGATGGAACTTCACCGTGTGGGCGCTGATGCCGAGGCGGCGGGCGACGGCCTTGTTGCTCAGGCCCTCGCCCAGGCAGGTCAGCACATCCAGCTCCCGCGGCGTCAGCACCGGGCGGGTCGTGTCCTCCGTCGCCAGGTCGCCGGGAAGGCTGACGCGTAGCCCGGCTGCAACGGCGCGCAGGGCGGCGTCCAACTGCACCGCCGACAGGCCAGTGGGCAAGGCGCTGCCGGCGTCATCCCCGCGCCCGGCCAGGCGCAGG
>CAXTDP010000037.1:0-17121 GCA_964242295.1 uncultured Acetobacteraceae bacterium
ACCGCCTGGCCCGGCTACGCTCCCACCCCGCTGCGCGACCTGCCGGCATTGGCCATGCAGGCCGGGGTGGCCTCCGTGCAGGTGAAGGACGAGTCCGGCCGCTTCGGTCTCGGCAGCTTCAAGGCGCTGGGCGGCGCCTATGCCGTGCTGGGCGTGATGCAGGCGGAGCTGGCGCGGCGGGGCATCGCCAACGCCGCCACGGCGGCGGAGCTGATGGCCGGCGGCCATGCCGGCGCCGGGATCACCGTCACCTGCGCCACCGACGGCAACCACGGGCGCAGCGTCGCCTGGGGCGCGCAGCGGTTCGGCGCGGACTGCGTCATCTTCGTCCACCCCGGCGTCAGCCAAGGGCGCCGCGACGCCATCGCCGGCTTTGGCGCCGAGGTGCGGGAAGCGCCGGGCACCTACGACGACAGCGTGCGCGCCGCCGCCGCCGCGGCAGCCGAACACGGCTGGCACGTCGTGTCCGACACCTCCTGGCCCGGCTACACCGAACTCCCGCGTGAGGTCATGCAGGGCTACCGCCTCATGGCGGCCGAGGCGCTGGAAGGCTGGTCCGGTCCGCCGCCGACCCATGCCTTCGTGCAGGCCGGGGTCGGCGGCATGGCGGCGGCGGTCTCGGTGCAGCTCCGCACCTTGCAGCCCGCCCCGGCGCTGGTCGTGGTGGAGCCGCACGACGCCGCCTGCCTCATGGCGAGCGCGGAGGCCGGGACGATCACCGCATCCGGCAGCCTGGACACTGTCATGGCTGGCCTCGCCTGCGGTGAACCGAGCCTGATCGCCTGGCAGGAGCTGGAGCGCGCCGCCGCCGCCTTCCTGTCCATCCCCGACGACGCCGCCATCAACGCGATGCGCGTCCTGGCGGGATGCGGGGTGGTGTCCGGGGAAAGCGGCGCGGCCGGGCTGGCCGGACTGTTGCGGGCCGCGGCGGACCCGCAAGCCCGGGCGGCGCTGGGCCTGGACCGCAGCAGCCGCATCCTGCTGTTCAGCACGGAAGGCGCGACCGACCCGGAGCTTTACGCCCGCCTAGTGCCCGACACCCCGCTGTGACCGGCGGGCCGGGCCGATGATCCTGCATGGCACCGAAGCCGGGGCCGGGCCGCCCGTCGTGCTGCTGCATGGGCTGTTCGGGTCGTCGGGCAACTTCGCCGCGGTGCAGCGCGCCCTGGCCGCAAAGCACCGCGTCGTGGCCTTTAACCTGCGCAACCACGGCGCTAGCCCGCACGACCCCGCCATGACCTATGCCGACATGGCGGCGGACGTGCTGGACAGCATGGCGGACCGCGGCGTCCCGGCAGCGGCGGTGCTGGGGCACTCGATGGGCGGCAAGACGGCGATGCAGATGGCGCTGCTGGCACCGGAGCGCATCAGCCGACTGGTGGTCGCCGACATCGCCCCTGTCGCCTACCGGCACAACAACCGCGCCATTGTCGATGCCATGCTGGCCCTGCCGCTGCGCCCCGGCCTGACCCGCGGGGAGGCCGACGCCCTGCTGGCGCCTGGCGTGCCGGAGCCGGGCGTCCGCGGCTTCCTGCTGCAGAACCTGCGCCCCGGGGCCGGGCCGTCCTGGCGCATCGCCCTCCCCGAGATCGCGGCGGCGCTGCCGGGCATCGAGGGTTGGGACGCGCCGGACGCCTCCTATCCCGGACCGGTGCTGGTCGTGCGCGGCGAACGGTCGGACTTCGTGACACCGGACAACCGGGCGGCATTTCGCCATCCATTCCCAGCCGCCCGCTTCATCACCCTGCGCAACGCCGGGCACTGGCTGCATGCCGATGCCCCGGCGGCGTTCATCCAGACGGTGTCGGCGTTCCTGGATGCTTGATCTTCTTGCCCGCGTCTGCCGCGCGCCAAAGATACCAGGCGGCGGTCGAGCGCCAAGGCGCCCAGGCCAGCCCGGCCTGCGCCAAATCACGCGGGCGCGGCTGCGCGTCGAGGCCCTTGATGATGCGCCATCCCTCCCGGACGCCGAAATCGTCAACCGGCAGCACGTCCGGGCGGCCGAGGGTCGAGATCAGCAGCATCTCCACCGTCCAGCGCCCGACGCCGCGTATGGTCACGAGCCGGGCGATCAGCTCGTCGTCCGTCATGCCCTCGGCGTCGGCCGCACCCGGCACCGTGCCGTCAAGGGTGCGCATGCAGATGTCGCGCAGTGCGGCGACCTTGCTGCCGGAAAAGCCGCAGCCGCGCAGCGCCTCGTCCGGCGTCGCCTGGAGCTGGTGCGGCAGCGGGAACGGGTCGGGATGCAAGGCGATCAGCCGGGCCAGGATCGCCTGCGCGGCGCGTCCGTGCAGTTGCTGGTGGGCGATGGCGCGCACCAGCGCCTCGTAGGGTTCGCGCGGGTTGGGAACGGCAGTGCAGGGGCCAACCTTGGCAATCAGGGTTGCAAAGGCCGGGTCTGCGGCGGCAAGATGTGCTGCGGCGGTCATGCAATCTCCACAGATCAGCCAGGCGATGCTGCCATGCAGCTTGCCATCTCGGGTTGAAAAAGCGCTAACATGACCGTGTGGGCTTGGCCCGCAAAGAGGGGGGCGACATGCGTGGTCTGCCGGCAGACCTGGACGAGACCAGGCGGGGCGAAGACGACCAAGCCGAGGAAAATCGGGTGACCCTGAGCCTTGCCGGGCTGACGGTCGCCTTGGCGCTGGTGATCGTCGGGCTGATGCTGTTCACGCACTTGCGCGACAAGGCGCGGATCGAGGATTGCCTGCTGGCTGGCCGGCTGAACTGCGATGCGGTGCTCCTGTCCGTCCGCTGACCCCTACAGCAGGCTCGCGGCGATGTTGACCGTCAGTGCCACGATCACGGTGTTGAACAGGAAGCCGATCAGCCCGTGCACCAGCGCCAGCCGACGCAGCTTGCGCGAGGTGATCTGCACGTCCGACACTTGGAACGTCATGCCCAGCACGAGCGAGAAATAGCAGAAGTCCCAGTAATCCGGCGGTTGCTCCCCGGGAAACTCCAGCCCGCCATCTACGCCCGGCCCGGGGACGCTGTCCGTGGCATAGTACTCATGGGCGTAGCGCATCGCGAACACCACGTGTGTCACCAGCCAGGACAGCAGCAGCGTCGCCGCCACCAGCGCGATGTGCAGGTGCTTCTGTGCCGGCGGCAAGTCCTTGACCCCGGCGAATACCACCGTCAGCGCGACGAAGCTGAACACCACGCCGGCCAGGGTGACGAAGAAGATCACCCACTCGCCTTCTGCTTGCGCGGCGGCATTGCGCATCATCCGGCTGTCGTCACCATCCAGGAACAAGCGCGCGGCCATTCCCAGGAACGCCAGCGAGCCGATGTCCCAGGCCAGCACCGCCTGGGCGCCAGGCACCAGCGAGCCGTGCAGCAGCAGGTATGCCAGCACCCCAACCAGGATCGCCGCCCCGGTGCGCAGGTGTCCCTGCGCCACGCGCACCGCCCACGGCGCGGTTCTCCCGGCTGTCACCGCCACGATGCCGCACCCCCCGCTGGGCAGGACGGAGGCGGAGCATGGCCCGGCGGCGTCGGGACGGTCACTCCGTTTCGCTGGACGGGATGAACAGGCCGCCGCTGGGTGGGTTCATCGTCCCATCCACGAGATCCCGCACGTGCTGGCGGACAAAGCCGCAATTCTCGCAGATCATCACATACACCTGCAGGTTGCTGACGACATAGTCCACCTGGCGCGGCACGCGGAACACGTCCACGCCGCGCTCGACGCCGCTGTGCAGCAGCCATTTCGCGCTGCGGCAGATGGGGCAGGGGCCGTCAGCGCCCTTGCGGCGGAAGAACTCGACGGCCTGTTCGGCGGTCACGGGCAGCGCCTCGTCCATGCGCGTCAAATCCGGCGGGGAGGACGGGCAGGGTGGATCGGCGTCGGCATTGCGGTGCTCCAGCAGGGCGCTGTCTGTATCTTAGCCGAGCTTGACGAACACGCCACCGTCACCGTGTCGGGTGCCGTATCCCGGCGCCGGGAGCACGGCGCAGGTTGGCGCTGTAACTGTGCGAATGGTTATCGCGGGTTGGTCCTGCCGCCTAGCAGGGTGCGTGACGCCTGCGGTCGCCTGGCCAGGACCGTCCGTCAACTCTTTGTCTTCTGCAACGCGGGCGCCAGTCCTGCGGCAAGATGCTCGCGCACCGAGGTCCAGCCCAGGCCGGGGTAGCGTCCGTTGTCGAGCGGATGCAGCTTGGCGCGTCCGCCGAACATGTCGCGCACATACTGCAGCCCTTGCCACGCCGGGAACGTTGCGCCCGACTGCGGCGCCACGGCCTTCGCCAGGCGGATCATCACGCCGAGCGAGCCGATGCTGCCAGCCCACAAGGTGCGATACCGCTTGCCGGTTAGTTCAGTCAGGGCCTGGGCGATGCCGCGGGCGCTCACGCTGTCGCCGGCGATGCGCAGGATGCGGGGCGCGGCCTCGTCGAGTGCGGCAGCAGCGGCGTAGGCGGCGACGTCGTCCTTGATGGTGAAGTCGAGCAACTGGTCGGCACTACGCCAATACAGCACGCGGCGGACCGCCGGCTGGATGATCGGCATCTCGGCGCCGAGCATGTCCATGAAGGCGCCGTTGAGGATCGAAGTGACCCGGATCGGCGCACGGTCAGCGCGGGCCATGAACTCGCGCCGGAGGTCGAAATTGCGGTTGCCGCCAGGCTCCGTCCTGGTGAAGTCGGCCGAATAGTCCGACGAGATGAAGCGCGGCACACCGGCCCGCACTGCGGCGTCGAGCAGCACGCCCTGACGCCCGACGATGACATGGTGCAGCCCGTTGAGCGCGGAAACGACGCACGCCGCCCCGCTGCACGCCGCGGCGACCGACTCGGTGTCGGCCATGTCGGCCGGGGCGACCATCACGCCGAGCCCGGCCAGGCGGTCCCGGTCGGCAGGGGCCGCGTCGGCCCGGACCAGCGCTCGGACGGCCGTGCCACGGTCAACCAGCGCCTTTGCTATGCGGGTGCCGAGATCGCCAGCAGCGCCGGCGAGCACGATGATGGGTTGGGCCATGATGGGTCTCCTTGCAATTGGGTATGAGCGGCAGTGAACCGCGCCAAGCGCTTCAGTGCGACTGTGACCTGACCGCACGTCGGCTGACGGGCATCGCGCTCTGGACCGGCGCCAGCCCGGCCTACCCGGCCAGCAGCGCCCGGATCAGGCTCATACCAACGGCCCTTCGCGCTGACCTTTACGTGGCCGAGCCGTCATTGCGGTCCGCTTGCGGCGCGGCAATCCAGGGACGCCGGCGCGGTCCTTGCCGCCGGGGATCGCCGCGTCGCTGCGCTCCTCGCAATGACGGAAAAGGTCAGAATAAAGGGCGTTCGGTATCAGCACGCCGATGAACAGCCCGGACCCCAACCCTAGCAGCAGCGGCTGCAGTCCCCGGGTCCGCAGCGCCCGCAAGTCCGTTGCCCAGTGCCGCCACCGCCGCCCCCATCATCAGCGGCACCGCCCAGCGCGACAGGGCGACGGCGCGCGGCGGCGCTCCGGGCCGGGGCATCTGGCCCCGACACCGCTACGCCCTCCGTCTTCGAGGTGCCCTCAGGCCGGCCAAGCTGTCCAACGCCGCAATCTGCTCCTCCGCGATCCGCAGCAGCGGACCCGCCTGCTCCGTCCACTCCGGACGGGAGTTCCATCCCGCCGCCTGCTCCGCCAGGCGCAGGAACGCCGCTCGTGCCCCGGTGCGGTCCTGCAGGTGCAGGCGCAGCAGGCCCAGGCGGAACAGCAGCAGCAGCATTGCAACCGGACTGCCATGCGGGGCGGCCACTATCGCGTCAAGGTCTGTGAGGAACGGCGCCAGCCGCGCCGCTTCGCCCATCCGCCCCTCCTCCACGGCACGGGTGAACGGCCCGGCCATCCGCGCGATCATGCGGTCCGGCGGCAAGTCCACCCGCGCCGCGGAGTCGCCGGACGGTGCCGCCACGGCGGCGAGCAGCTCCATTTCCAGCTCCGGCGCCAGGTCCACCAGGGCATCGAGCATCATCAGCCGCGCATTGGCCGCGCTGTCGCGCAGGGCGAGGTCTATCAGGCCGCACCGCTCCAGCACGCGCCGGGTTTGGACGGACATGGTGTAAGCCGGGCGGGCAAAAGACAGCAGGGACTCCGGCGTGTGCCCCGGCATGCGCCGCTCCAGCACGGCGCGGGCAGCCAGGACCGCGCCCAGGTTCACCGGTTGCGCCGCGGCATGGGCCTCCAGCAGGGACATCGGGTCGGCGGTGAAGGCACTCTCCGGCAGTGGGACGGGCAGGCGGCGGCGGGCCAGGTCAAAGCCGAAGCGGTCCCGCCAGGCCGCGGTGATGCGCGCCCACAAGCGCAGCGCCTCCTCCAGCGGCGCGCCGTGCGCGTCCAGCTCGAACAAGCGGCCGGCGGCGCCGTTCCACAGCGGCGTGCCCGGCTCGGCCGTATCCGTCAGGTGCCGCAGGTAGGCGCGGTAGCCCGCGAGATGCTGGGCCTGGGCGTCGGCCTGGAAGCGCAGCGGCTGGTCCGACGCGTAGGCGGTCAGGGTCGTGCCCGCGCACTCCGTCCGGACATGGGCGAAGCCGGCCCGGCGGAGCATCGCCTCCATCGCCTCGGCCGAGTACAGGACCATGTGGCCGCCGGCCGACAACATGCAGAACAGGGTGGCCGGGTCCTGCCCCGGATGGATGCCGGCCGCATCGGGCGTCGTGAACACCAGGATGCCGCCGGGCTTCAGCCAGCGCCGCAGCAGGGCGGTGAAGGGGTAGGGATCGGGGATGTGCTCGATCACCTCCGACCCCATCACGACGCTGAACGGCTCGCCGAGGTCGGAGCCGGCGGTCAGGTATTCCTGGCGCAGGTCGGCCCGCAGCAGCCGGGCGCCGGCGGCGGCGTTATCCGCCGGGTCCACGCCGACGGCGCGCCAGCCCAGCACCTTGGCGGCGAGGTCCACCGGGTAGCCGAAGCCGCAGCCGACATCCAGCAGGCTGTCCAGTCTGGGCGTGTCCAGGCGGAACAGCATGGATGTCATGTGATGGATGCCGGCGTTCTGCTCCAGGTAAACCTGCCGGAACAGTTCCGACCCGGCCGTCGTGCCGTAGTCCGGAATGTCGCGGTCCCGGTAAAAGCAGGCGGTGCAGCCGGCGCAGCGAAGCAGCGTATGGGTTCGGCCGCCTGCGGGGGCATGCAGCAGGACGGGATGCGGGCCATCGGCGCCGCAAATGGGGCAGGGCAAGGCGGCCCGCTCGCCGGCAGGCCAGGTCGGGGTCATGCGGGCGTCCTTCGGGGGTACGGCGCCAGGGTGGCGCATTATCCTGCTACGTCCGGCGGCGGCCGGGCGCAACTGCGATCCGCGGCGGCTGCCCCAAGTGCTCCGCGACGGCGCAAGCTCTCGCACAATACTTAAGGAAGTCTTACTTTTACTCTTCCGGTAATCCGGTATGACAAACGTAGCGAGCCGTTTCATTACTGAGTGATCATCGAGGTCCGGGATGCTGTTTCCCCACACGCTTTTGGCCGCCACGGCTGCCATGCTCGCTGCCGGCTCTGCCCGCGCGCTGGCGGCGTCCGGCCCAGCCATCAACGACCCCAACCTCAAAGTGTCCAACTTCAACGCGACCATGACGGGCGCCGCAAACTCCTGCTATGGCATCACGGCTTAGGGTGCGACGGCCGACACGGCGGCGCCAACCTATGATGCCAACCCATACGCCGGCCGTGGGCGAGGCTGAGGCCGCCCGCCCATTCCATGATGTTTTGAGAATGTTGCAAATTTGCACGCATCTTGCGTGCGTGGCGTCGCGTCAGGGTTTCAACGTTTGATGTGCTTCTTTGAGGTTTGCCCATGATGCTTCGCCGGACACTCGCTGCGGCAGCAGTCTTTGCGCTGCTCGCCAGCGCAGCCGTTGCCGCCCCGGTCGTCGTTGATCCGAACTTCAATGAAACGGTGACGCAGGCGCCTTACTACTACGGCATCGCCGGTTGGGGCGCTGCCAGCCAGCCGGCCAGCGACCTGGCCTACAACCCATCCTTTGCCGGCAACGTCGGCTTCGACGTCCTGAACCAGTGGAACAACGGTCTCCCCGGAAACGGCGAAACGAAGGTCGGGTTCATCGCCAACGCGGGCGGCTACATCCGACAGGCCATCAGCGGCTTCGCGGTCGGTGAAAGCTACAGCATTACCCTGCTCGCCAACGGCCGCGTCGCCAGCGCCGATTATCCGATGAGCTCGCCGGCGGCGCTGACGATCACGACCGATGCGACGAACTACAACCTTTACTCCGCCGTCATCGCGCCGGTGGACCCGGCATTGATGCAGGACACGCCGTTTCAGGTCATCACGGGACAGGCGTTCACGGCATACAGTTCAACCATCACGGTCGTCCTGACCAACACTGGTGCCCAGGACTCAACCGTCCTGCTCAGCGGCTTCGCCATCAACGACCTGGGGGCCGCCGTGCCGGAGCCGGTCAGCCTCAGCTTGGCAGCGACCGGGCTGCTCGCCCTAGCCCTGATGCGCCGACGCGGCTGATTGCCGGGAGATTGCGGACCCGCGCACGCAGATCGGCACCATCCTTTCCGCATCTGGCCTTTCCGCACCTGGCCTCCTAATGCTGCCAGTTTCGGCGCGACAATCCAGGTGCAGCGCAGCATAGTCCCCCCGCCCGCACCGGAGGCTCTGCCGCATGTCGAAGATCATCCCCGTCCCGCTGTTCGACTTCATCATCTTCGGCGCCACCGGAGATCTGACGCTCCGCAAGCTGCTGCCCGCGCTGTTCCACCGGTTCAGGGATGGCCAAATTCCGCCCGACAGCCGCATCATCGGCGTTGCCCGCTCGCGCCTTGACGCCGCCGCCTACCGGGACCGTGCGGCGGAGGCCCTGCGCAAGCACGTGGACCCCGCAACGCTGGAGGACCCGGCGGGCGCGGCGTTCCTGCAGATTGTCCATTACGTCAGCCTGGACGCCGCCGCGCCGGATGGCGACTGGTCCCCCTTGCAAACGCTCCTGGACCCCGACCGGGTGCGGGTGTTCTACCTGGCCACGTCCCCGGAGCTGTATGGCGGCGTCTGCCAGGCGCTGACCCGCGCAGGCCTGGCAACGGGGGAGTCGCGGGTGGTGCTGGAAAAGCCCATCGGCCACGACCTGGCCTCCGCCCAGGCGATCAACGACGAGGTCGGCAAGCACTTCCCGGAGGCGCGGACCTTCCGCATTGACCACTTCCTCGGCAAGGAGACGGTGCAGAACCTGCTGGCGCTGCGCTTCGCCAACACGATCTTCGAGCGGCTGTGGACCGCCGACGTGATTGACCACGTGCAGGTCACGGTGTCGGAAACTGTGGGGGTGGAGGGCCGCGGCGGCTACTACGACCATTCCGGCGCGCTGCGCGACATGCTGCAGAACCACATGATGCAGCTGGTCTGCCTGCTGGCGATGGAGCCGCCGGTGTCGCTGGAGGCCGACGCCGTGCGAGACGAGAAGCTGAAGGTCCTGCGCACCCTGCGCCCGATGGCTCCGCACGAGGTGCCGGCGCTGACGGTGCGCGGCCAGTACGGGCCGGGCGCGGTGGATGGCAAGCCGGTGCCGGGCTACCTGGCGGACCTGGACGGATCCGGCACCAACGAGCCCAGCACCACCGAGACCTTCGTCGCCATGAAGGCGGAGCTGAACAGCCGCCGCTGGGCCGGGGTGCCGTTCTACCTGCGGACTGGCAAGCGCCTGCCGCAGAAGCTCAGCGAGATCGTGGTGCAGTTCCGCAGCCTGCCGTTCTCGATCTTCCCGAGCGACCAGGCGGCCCTGGCGCCCAACAAGCTCATCATCCGCCTGCAGCCGGAGGAGGGGATGCGGCTGGAGGTGATGACCAAGGAACCCGGCCCCGGCGGCCTGGTGCTGCGCCCTACCGGGCTGGACATCAGCTTCGAGAAGACGTTCGGCGCCCGCTACCCCGATGCCTATGAGCGGCTGCTGATGGACACGGTGCGCGGCAACAGCACCCTGTTCATGCGACGCGACGAGGTGGAAGCGGCCTGGCGCTGGGTGGAGCCGGTGATGGACGCCTGGGCCGCGCGCCCGGAACGGCCGCGGTCATACAGTGCCGGAAGCTGGGGGCCGAGCGCCGCCATCGCCCTGATCGAGCGCGATGGCCGCACCTGGCACGAGGAGCAGGCATAGGAAGTTGGGCGCCGTCTTCCCCCTCTCCCTCCGGGAGGGGGCCGGGGTGAGGGGGTCTTGGCTGCGGAGCCGGGAACCGCGGGCGACACCGTATCAAGGCCCTTGCATCGGCTGGGGACCGTGCCCGAAGACAACCCTCTCCCGGAGGGAGAGGGAGCAGGGGGCGCCCGTCTTGACCATGTTCGACACCGCCGAGGGCCGCCGGCTGCTCGCCATCGGGCCCGGCGCACGTTGGCGGCGCTGGGGACCCTACCTCAGCGAGCGCCAGTGGGGCACCGTCCGGGAGGACTACAGCCCCGGCGGCACGGCCTGGGACAGCTTCCCGCACGACCACGCCCGCAGCCGCGCCTACCGCTGGGGCGAGGACGGGATTGCCGGGTTCAGCGACGACCAGCAGCACTGGTGCATGGCGCTGGCGCTGTGGAACGGGCGCGACCCCATCCTCAAGGAGCGGCTGTTCGGCCTGACCAACAGCGAAGGCAACCACGGCGAGGACGTGAAGGAGCAGTACTTCTTCACCGACGGGACCCCCACCCACTCGTATATGCGGATGATGTATCGCTACCCGCAGGCGGCCTTCCCCTACGAACGGCTGATCGAGGAGAACCGGAACCGCGGCCTCCGCGGCCCGGAATGGGAGATCGCCGACAGCAGCGTGATGGACGCCGGGCACTTCGACGTGACGGTGGAGTGGGCGAAGGCCGGGCCGGAGGACATCCTGTGGCAGGTCACCGCCCGCAACCACGGCCCGGCGCCCGCGCCGCTACACATCCTGCCGCACTTCTGGGCGCGCAACCAATGGTCCTGGGACAGCAGCCGCCCGCGCTCCCTGCTGCGGGCCATGCCGGACGGGTCGGTGCTGGCGGAGCATCCGGGCTGGCGCAGCCGCCGCTTCAGCGTGGAGGGCGGGCATCCCCTGCTGTTCTGTGAGAACGAGACCAACACCAACCGCCTCTATGGCGCGCATGACCCTGGGCCGTTCAAGGATGGCATCGGCAACCTCGTGGTCGGTGGCGATGCCGGCGCCGTGGCGGCCAACGGCAGGGGCACCAAGGCCGCCGCCCATGCGGTGTTCACCATCCCGCCCGGCGAGGCCGTGCAGCTCCGCGCCAGGCTGCGGCCCGACGTGGACCCGGAGACGCCCGGCGGCTTCGACGCCATCCTGCAGGCGCGGCGGGACGAGGCGGACGAGTATCACGCTGCCCTGGCCGCCGGGATCGCCGACCCTGACCGGCGCCGGGTGCATCGCCAGGGCGTCGCCGGGCTGCTGTGGACCAAGCAGTTCTACCATCTCGACGTGCCGCTCTGGCTGGACGGCGACCCCACTCCGCCACCTCCGCCTCCCGGGCGCAAGGCCGGGCGCAACCGGGACTGGCGGCACCTGAACTGCGCCGATGTCATGTCCATGCCGGACACCTGGGAGTATCCCTGGTTCGCGGCCTGGGACTTGGTGTTCCACTGCGTTGCCCTTGCGCCGGTGGACCCCGGCTTCGCCAAGGACCAGCTCCTGCTGCTGTCGCGCGAATGGTATATGCACCCGAACGGTCAGTTGCCGGCGTATGAGTGGGCGTTCGGCGACGTGAACCCGCCGGTCCAGGCCTGGGCGGCGCTGCGGGTGTATCAGGCCGATGCCGCGCTGGCGGGCCATCCGGACCGCGGCTTCCTGGTGCGGGTGTTCCACAAGCTGATGCTGAACTTCGCCTGGTGGGTGAACCGCAAGGACCCCGACGGGCGCAACGTGTTCCAGGGCGGGTTCCTGGGACTGGACAACATCGGGCTGTTTGACCGGTCAAAGCCGCTGCCGACCGGCGGCACGCTGGACCAGGCCGACGGCACCGCCTGGATGGCGATGTATGCGCTCAACATGCTGCGGATCGCGCTGATCCTGGCGCGGGACGACATCGCCTACGAGGACATCGCCAGCAAGTTCTTCGAGCATTTCCTGACCATCGCCGAGGCGATGACCAAGCTGGGCATGAAGCCGGACTCTGCATCGGCCGCCCCTGGCGGCGACGGTGGGAGCGCCGCTGCCGGCAATGCCATGAGCGCCCCCGGCGGCAACGTCGAGAGCGCTCCCGGCGACGACGGGCTATGGAACGAGGCGGACGGCTTCTACTACGACGTGCTGCGCCTGCCGGACGGGCGGCGGCAGGCGCTGCGGATACGCTCGATGGTCGGGCTGATCCCCTTGTTCGCCGTCGAGGTGCTGGAGCCGGAGCTGGTGGCGGCGCTGCCGGGCTTTGCGGCGCGGATGGACTGGGTGTTGAAGCACCGTCCGCACCTGGCTGCGCTGGTGTCCCGTTGGCAGGAACCAGGCACCGGCTACAGCATGCTGCTGTCCCTGCTGCGCGGCCACCGCATGAAGGCATTGCTGAGCCGGATGCTGGACGACACCGAGTTCCTGTCGGACCACGGCATACGTTCGCTGTCCAAGGTCCATGCCGACCATCCCTATGTGCTGCAGGAAGGCGGGCAAACCTTCTGCATCGCTTACGAACCCGGGGAGGGTACGACGCGGTCCTTCGGCGGCAACAGCAACTGGCGGGGGCCGGTATGGATGCCGGTCAACTACCTGATCCTGGACAGCCTGCGCGAGTTCCACCGCTACTACGGCCCCGAGTTCCAGGTGGAGTGCCCGGTCGGCTCCGGACAGATGATGGACCTGGCGGGGGTTGCGGACGAACTGGCCCGGCGGCTGACCCGGCTGTTCCTGCGCGGCCCCGACGGGCGCCGCCCGGCGATGGGTGACGCGCAGGAGGGCGAGGGTGGCGACGACGCCGTGCTGTTCCACGAATACTTCCACGGCGAGACCGGCCGCGGCCTCGGCGCCGCCCACCAGACGGGATGGACGGCGCTGGTGACGCTGCTGCTGTAGGCAGACCGTTGCCGCGCTCCATGACCCGACCATCTATGGCGAACACAGCGCCGTGAGGATCATCCATGCAGAGCCCAACCTTGCCAGCCCCGGCCCGGCCCGCATGACTGCACTTGCGCTGTCCGCTCTCGCGTTCATCGGCATCCACATAGGGGTGTCCGGCACCACCTTGCGCGACCGCATCACCGGCGCCCTCGGGCTGCGCGCCTACATGATCGCGTTTTCCGTTGCGTCGGTCGCGGCGCTGGTATGGCTGATCTCGTCCTATCGCGCTGCGCCCTATGCCGAGACCTGGGGCATGCTGCAGGCCTGGAAGCCGGTGATGCTGCTGTTGATGCTGCCGGCGTTCCTGCTGGTCGTGGTGGGGCTGACGACGCCCAACCCAACCGCCGTGGCGCAAGAGGCCCTGGTGGCGCAGGCGCCGCGCGGCATCGTGCAGGTGACGCGGCATCCGTTCCTGATGGGCGTGGCGCTGTGGTCGCTGCTGCACCTGGTTGGCAACGGGGATGCCGCATCCCTGCTGTTCTTCGGCGCGATGCTGGTGGTGTCGGCCGCGGGCACCGTCTCCATTGACGCCAAGCGCCGACGGGTGCTGGGCGCGACAGCATGGGACGTGTTCGCGCGGCGCACGTCCATTCTGCCATTCGCCGCCATCGCTGCCGGCCGGGCACGGCTGGACCTGCCCGGCATCGGGCTGTGGCGGCTGGGCGCGGGCGTGGCGGCCTACGCGCTGATGCTGGGCGGCCACCTGCATCTGGTCGGGGTCAACCCGTTCCCTTGGTAGCAGCCAGCCCGACGCAGGTCGCCGCCGTGGTCGGCGCCAGCGGCGGGCTGGGCGGGGCACTGCTGGCGGCGTTGGAGGCTGGAGGCAGCTTTGGCCGGGTCATCGGCCTAGGCAGGGGCACGCAACCGCCATTAGACCTGTTGTCCGAGTCGAGCATCGCCGCCGCGGCAGCCATCGTGGCCGGGGCAGGGGAGTTGCGTCTGATGCTTGACGCGACCGGGTTCTTGCACGGGGGCGGCTTCTCGCCGGAACGCAGCTTGCGCGCCCTGGACCCAGGGCACATGGCGCACGCCTATGCCATCAACGCCATTGGCCCGGCGCTGCTGATGAAGCATTTCTGTCCACTGCTGCCGCGCCAGGGCAGGTCGGTGTTCGCCACCTTATCAGCCCGCGTCGGCAGTATCGGCGACAACCGGCTGGGCGGCTGGCACAGCTACCGTGCCGCCAAGGCGGCGCTGAACCAACTCGTGCGGACTGCGGCGGTGGAAATGGGGCGGAGCCACCCAGAGGCCATCTTGGCCTTGCTGCACCCCGGGACGGTGGCGACGCCGCTATCTGCGCCGTTCGCCAAATCCGGACTTGCCGTGCGCCCTGCAGAGGAAGCAGCACAGAACTTGCTGGCGGTTATTGCCGCGCTGGGAAAAGCGGATAGTGGCGGGTTCTTCGATCAAACTGGCGCCGTCATCCCGTGGTAGCTCTGCCCTGGCAACTCCGGCTGGCAGGGGAGCGCCTGGCCTGTATGGCCGGACATTCCCCTGACCGGTTGGATGCTACTCGTTCTCTTCCATGGTGACGGCTACATCGGCGTTGGCCGAAAGCCGCACGGTGCCGTCCTCGACTTCGGCTATTAGGCCCATTGAGATAAAGTGGTGGGCGCCGTCGCTGGAGTCCTTCTTGGTCAGCTTGATGCGGTCGCCCTGGACGTGGTCCACGGTGCCAACATGCACACCGTCCGCGCCGATGATGTCGGCATGTTCCTTGATTTGGCTGGGGTCAACCATGTCGAGTCCTTTCACTGAGGGGAAGATGAACGCCGGCCAGGGCACGTGGTCGCATGACAGTTACGGGAGGGATTGAATAGGCTCGCTGGCCTGGACGGCTGCCAACATTTCAGTATCATGTTATTAAGGAGTTAAGCGGCATCAGAGTGGCATGTCGTCCCGCGTGACAGTTTCTGCCGCACCAGCACAGAACTTAACTACTCCGAAGTGTCAGGGCGTGAGACTTGTCCGCTCGCCGTAAAGCCACTTTGGACATGGACCCATGCCCCGCATCCAACATGCTACTGCCGAGATCGTGCGGCTTCGCACGGCGTCTTCTGGGTTCCTGACGTTTTCGCGGGAAGAGCGGCAGGCTCTTTTGGCGTTGACATACGCGGTCCCGGGGACCGCAGCGGTCATCGGAGCGGACGATGACGGGCACGAGTATTGCTCGCTGGGCGCCGACGATTTTCAGGAAGGCGCGTGGTGGACCGTGCTGGTGACCGCGAACGGTTTCGATGTCGTCAACTTCGCTGGCTACCGGGTTCGACGCTTTGCCGCCATCGGCCCGCTGGTTGAGTGCATGAGGCCACACATGGCCTACATGCTGGGCACGACGGCCGTCCCGGGTGACATGGCGCATGATCGCAGCAACCGGGCAACGGGGCATCGTTTCCTTACCGTCGTCTAGGTCTGCCCGGGGTTTTGTGCCCTCGGCAGCGGCGCTTCGCCAGATGTCATGAACGCTGCGTGCGCCGCTTCTCTGCGGCACGGGACGAGCGTCGAGCTCCTGGTTTGGATTGCCGGCTGAACCTGTCGGATCATGGAAGAAATGGCTGGGGGACCTGGATTCGAACCAAGGCTTTCCGAGTCAGAGTCGGAAGTTCTACCGCTAAACTATCCCCCAACAGCACGCAGCCGTCAGCGTTCGCGGCGATACCACGCGGCCCCGCCCGGGGCAACCATCCCGCGCGAATATGACGCTTCCGTGCATCTGGACTCTCGCACACCAGCCAATTTGGTCCCATGTTAACGCCTGAAAGGCGCAAGCATGGCCGAGGCCGCTTCCACCAACCCCATTCGTGCCCACCGCGGCGACAGCCCCGCCTTCGCTGCGCTCGACCTCGGGACCAACAACTGCCGCCTCCTGGTCGGCGTTCCGACCTACGAGGGCTTCCGCGTCCTGGACAGCTTCAGCCGTATCGTGCGCCTGGGCGAAGGTCTGCAAAGTTCCGGCCAGCTCAGCCCCGTCGCGATGGACCGGGCAATAGAGGCGCTGCACGGCTGCGCCGCCCGCCTGGCCCGGCGCCCGGTCCGCGCCATCCGCGCCATCGCCACCGAAGCCTGCCGCCGCGCCGCCAACAGCCCGCAGTTCCTTGCCCGCGTCCAGGCCGAGACCGGCCTCCACTTCGATGTGATCACCACCCGCGAAGAAGCAGAGCTGGCGTTGGAAAGCTGCAGCCCGCTGCTGCGCGGCGCCGGCCGCCGGGCGCTGCTGTTCGACATCGGCGGCGGCTCGACCGAGCTGGCCTGGGTCCGCCTGTCCAGCGCTGCCGGCACCCCGCCGGAGCTGATCGGCTATGCCTCCTTGTCGGTGGGGGTCGTCACCCTGTCCGAGCAGTTCGGCGCCGACGCATTCACGTCAGAGGGTTATGACGCGATGGTGGACGCCGTTGCGGCCCGGCTGCTGCCGTTCGAGCGGACGCATTGCATCGGGCACGAGGCCCGAAGTGGCGGAGTGTGCATGCTGGGCACCAGCGGCACCGTGACCACCCTGGCGGGTGTCGCCCTGGGTCTGGACCGCTATCGCCGGCCGCTGATTGACGGCACCACCCTATCCCCGGCCGATGCCGACCGGGCGCTCGCCACCGTGCTGGGCCTGGGCCGCGCCGGGCTTTCGGCGCATCCCTGCGTGGGAGCGGAACGCGCGGACTACGTGCTGCCCGGCTGCGCCATCTTCGAGGCGATCCGGCGCTTGTGGCCGCTTGGACCAGTCATCGTCGCCGACCGTGGGCTGCGGGAAGGAATGCTGCTGCGGCTGATGCGCCGCCAGTCGTCGCGCCAGCCGCACCGGCGGGAATCGCCATCGCGCCCAGTTGCGCCTAACACCCTGCCCGCATGACCCCAACATGACCGATGACCCCGCCGCCCGGCACAGCAAGAAGTTCAAGGCCGCAATTCCGTCCCGCGGGTTGTCCGTATCGCTCAAGACCGCGACCGGACGCACAACCGCGTCGCAGAAATGGCTGGCCCGGCAACTGAACGACCCCTACGTCCGCGCCGCCAAGGAGCAGGGCTGGCGGTCCCGCGCCGCCTTCAAGCTGCTGGAGATGGACGACCGCTACCACCTGATCGGCAAGGGCGCCCGCATGTATTATCCCGTG
>CAXTDP010000038.1:0-6001 GCA_964242295.1 uncultured Acetobacteraceae bacterium
CTCCGAGCCGGCGGCCAGTGCCTCGCGCAGCGGTGCGGCCTCGGCCGGCGCGACGCGGTGCCACGACGCCGGTTGCGCCCAGCTCGGCTGCGACAAGGTGGGCACGACGATGCCCACCGCGCCCGTGGCGGTGCCCGCGCCCACTATGGCGGCCAGCAGCATTCTCAGGCCGCCAGCAGCCCACCACCGGCTGGGCCGCTCAGACGGTGGCTTCCGCAAGGCCCAAACCCCGTCTCTGCTCATCGGCTCGAGATCGATTATCGGGCGGTGGCCGAAGTTGCGGCTCATGGTTGGATTTCCAAGGTGCCCGTGCCTCCCTCCACTCGTCCGAACCGCCTGGTTCCCAGCAGCCGCACAGCCTCGGCAATCCGCCAGGCCGCCGAGTCCGGTGTCAGGCTGGTAATCCGCCGCCGTGCTTGCGCCCGCATCTCCGCCAACAGCGCGGGCGGCGCCGAAAGTGCCCGCTCCAGCGCCGCCTCCGCCGACGCATCGTTCAAGGGATCGAATACCCATCCGGTTTTGCCTTCGGCCACCAGCTCCTCGACGGCCTGGCTGTAGATGCTGCCCAGCACCGGCAGCCCGGTCGCCATCGCCTCGTTCACGACCAGGCCCCATTCGTCCAGCAGCGTCGGGAACACCAAAAGGTCGCATTCCGCGTAAATGCTCGGCACCTCCGCATAAGGCTTGTTGCCCAGAAAAACCGGACTCAGGTTGTCCGGCCACGCCAGCGCTTCCAGCGCGCTCCGTTTGTCGCCATCTCCCAGCCACCAAATTTCCAGGGAACGCGACGGGTTGCGCCGCGCCCAGCCGATCAGGCGCTCAGCGAATGGTACGACGCCCTTGCGCTCCGTAAGGAATCCCACGTGCAGCAGGCGTGAAACGGTGCTGGCCGGCCGGGCGCGCGGGATGGCGGCGAAACGGGCGACATCAATGGGCTGGTTGATACGGATGATGCGCCCGTCCGGCACCCCGAAGCGCGCGATGTAGCGCGCCCCGCTTTCGCCGTTGACCAGCACGGCGTCAGCCCAGCGCATGATCGCCCGCCGGGCCAACTGCCGGCCCCGGCCCCATCCACGCTCGCTGTGTTCGGACAGCAAACACCAGACCACCAGCGGTGTGCGCGGCCGCAGCATCTTGTACGTCAGCGCCTGCAGCGTACGCGGGCCAAGCTCAGCGGAGATCACCACGTCTGGACGGTAGCGCAGCAACCGCGGCAGCGTATCGTAGGGGATGTGGACCTGCAGGTTGCGGCGGAAGCCGAACAGGTCGGTAACAGTGGGGCGCAGCGTCACATTGCGCTGCACGACGACTTCCAAGGTACCCCAGTCCGGCACCCAGGCGCGGTCATTTTCCATTGGAGTCGAGATCATGACCCGAAGCTCGCCGACCAAGTCCCGCAACCGCTCGAACAGCGACACGCGATAGGGTGCGACGAAGTTCATCAGCAACGCGACACGCATGGAGCTTGGGCCTTCCCTCTACAGATTTTTTGCTTTTGGGCCGCTGCCAGGGCTGTCACCGGCTGAGGTAAAGCCCCGCCCTGCGGTTGTAGGTGCTGCGGCTCCCATACTTCGCATACCGGTCCACGTTGACCATCGAGAGCACGCAGCCCGCCATGTTCGCCCCGGCTGCCAGGAGCAGGCGCAGCGCGGCCGCCACGTCCAGGCGCGTCGTATCCTGCCAGCGCACCACCAACACGGTCTTGTCCGCCAGGCGGGACAGGCTGCGTATCTCGGAGGCGAACAACAGGGGCGCCGTGTCGAGCAGGATAAGGTCGAAGCACTCGCCCAGCGCTGCCAGTACCTTCCGCATTTCTTCCGAGCCGATTAGGTCCGGCGGCATGAGGTTGGGCGTGCCGGCGGTCATGATGCGGGCGCTTGAAAGCCCGTCCTTGTAGATGACCTCCACGGGGTTGGCCTTGCCCGTCAGCAGGTCCGAAAGGCCGGAAGCGTCCCGCGACAGCCCGCAAACCCGGTGCAGGCGTCCGCACCGCAGGTCGCAGTCCACGATGATCACCCGCTTGCCGTCGCCGGCCATCATCCTGGCCCATGCCAGGGCGATGGAGGACTTTCCCTCGCCGGGCAGTGCCGAAGCGACCATGATCACCTTGGGCGCCTGCTCCAGGCTGGACAGCGCGAGACTGGTGTTCAGGCCGCGGATAACTTCCCCGAAGTTGGACTCCGGGTGCCGCGTCACCCAGGCCTCAGGGGTCAACTGCCTGCGGAGGCGCCGGCGCAGCTGCGGGACCACGCTGATCGCAGGCACGCCCAGCACCGACTCGACCTGGTCCGGGGTGGAAAAGCCGTGGTCCAGGCTTTCGAGCAGCAGCGCCAACAGCGCCGCGAACATGCAGCTTGCGATGACCACGATGGGGATGATGACCGCCAGCTTCGGGAACGCCGGCTCGGTCGGCGGCTCCGCGTGGGACAGCACCTGGGCGTCCGGCAACTGCAGCCCGCTTTCGATGCTGGTTTCCTTGAGCCGGGTCAGCAGCCGGTCATACAGGGCGCGGTCGGCGTCAGCCTCGTGCTGCAGGGCGCGCAGCTCCACGTCGCTGTCGCTGCGCTGGTAAGACAAGTCCTGCACCTTGTTGAACAGGGTTTGCAGCGCATCCAGGCGGTCGCGGGTGGCTTGGACCACCTGTTCCAGGCCCTGCGCGCGCAGGCGGCCGCTGCCGCTGACGGCGCTCAGCCGCGCTTCGGCCTCGGCAACGGCGGCCTTGGCCTTGATGATCTGGTCGGCGAGCTCTGTCACCTGCTCGGACACCAGCGCGCCGCTCCGGCCCTGCGTCAGCCCTGCGCGCCTGCGGAAAGCCTCGACGGCCGCGCCGTCGCTTATGATCTGCTCCCGCAGTTCCGCCACGCGGTCGTTCAGCCACTTGTGGGCGCCGATGGTAGCTTCCCGCTTTGCCATCACCTGGCTGGCGATGTAGGCGTCAACGGCGGCGTTGGCGGCCTTTGCAGCCACAGCTGGGTCGGCACTGTCGAACGTTACGGTGATCACCCGGGACCTGCCCTTGCCCGCGACTCCCAGCCGGCGCAGGAAGGCGTCCACTGGAGCGGACAAGGGATCGGCCTTGACGGCCAAGGCAGGGTCCGGCTGCGCGGTCCCGTGCCCAAAAATGCTCCGCAGCGACATCGGCAGCGCGGCCTTCAACCCTCGCGCTTGGGTGCCCAGAAAGGCCTTCACCTTTGCGCCGAGGCCAGGTGCGGCCAGTGCCGGGTTGAACTCCGAGCTTTTGTCGAGATCGAGGCGCTGGACGACACTTCGGGCGATCTCGCGCGAGCGGAGCACCTGGATTTCGCTCTCGACCACCTCGCTTTCGCCGGACAGGCCGGCCAGGACAGCCTTCAGGTCCACGACCTGCTGCTGCCGGGGGCTGATCAACAGGTCGGCCTGCGCCGTGTAGCGAGGTGTGATCCGGGTCACGCCGGCCAAGGCAACCACCGTGAGCGTCACCGTGACTAACAGGATCATCTTGCTTCGCCGTCGCAGCATCCCTCCCACGGCGCGGACTTTCTGGGCAGGCTGGCCCGGGGCCGGCCAGAGCGGCAGGGCAGCACCCGGCGGACGCGGGAACGCAAGGCTGTTGGGCTCGAACGACATGCCGTCAGCTACTCCTAATGTTGTCGCCACCGAATGACAGTGCGAGTTCCCGCAGCTAGTCGTTTCGGAGTCGTTCGTACGACAGCAGCATTGCTGCTATCATCCAGGCGCAGCAATTTCCAAGTCTCAGGAGGGGTAATCCGTTCGGTGATCCGGGCCGGCCGACTCCCTTTTCAGACGAGCGGCACGGCCGCTGCCACGGTTGTGGCCGCGGTTGTAGCTAGGATGGCCCCGGCGTCGCGCCACGTCAGCAGCCGGGCCAGGCGCAGGGTCCATAGCTGCAGCATCAAAAGGGGCACGGCGCTGGCCACCAAGCCGTAAGCGGCGCCTCGGATGCCGTCCAGGCCGAAACCCAGCCGCGTCACGGCAAGTAGGACGGCCAGGGCCGCCGGATACACCACAAGCCCCTCCACCCAGGGCCGGTTGGCGGTAGATAGTGCCACCGGCATGAGCCACGACGCGACGACCAGGCTGGGCATGGCGAGCAGCAGCACTTGGACGACCGCGGCCGAGGCCGCGAACTTGGGGTAGAACACGGCAATTAGGGCAGGGCCGACCAGGATGCCGGCGGCGGCAGGCACGCCCATCGCCAACGCCAAGACGCAGAAGTCGCGCCTGATCCGGGCCGAAACGGCGAACGGCCCTTCCACGGCACAGCGGGTGACGATCCGCGGGTAGTAAAATTGCGCCAGTCCCCCGACAGCGCCGACGATTAGGGTCACGACGTTCGACCCGAAGGCGAAGTGCCCCACTTCCAAATCGGTGGCGAGGCCGGACACGACCCAGCGGTTGGCAGTCATGTAGAACGCCCAAATGAACGAGGTCAGGAACAGCGGAAAACTCTGTAGCAGCAGCCCGCGCGTATCCGCCATGGTGGGCCGGCCGGCCCGGGGTAGCGGCATCGCCGAATGCACCCAGACCGCGAGCGCGGCGTAAGCGGCGCCGAGCAGCGCGAAGCAGCCAACGATGCCGCCGAGCAGAGTCCCCACGGGACGGGCGACCGCTAGGATCAGCATGACGGTGATATTGACCCGGCCGAAGGCCAGACGGTCCGAGGTTGCACGGAGGAACGACCCTGGCCCCAGCACCAGCATGAAGAACACCCCTGCCGCCAGCGACAGGAAGCCTGCCCCGGCAGGGAAGTCCGTGCCGCCCCGCCCCGCCCCGCCCTGCATCGCCAGGAACGCCGCGGCCCCAGCAGCAATCAGAACCGCTGCAAGATACAAACGCGTCCAGAGCACGTGACCGCGGAAGCGCGTCAGCGCCTCGGCCCGGTCTTCTGCCAACAGGAGCGGCGCCCGCCGGTCCGTGAGCTGCGATAAGCCGAGGTCGAAGATCAAGCCATACTGGAACAGGGTGACGACAACGGCGTATCGGCCGAACTCCACCGGTTCGAGCAGCAATGGCAGCAACAGACCGACACCAGCGTTCACCACGCTCAGCACAGGCATGGCAGCATAGAAAGCCAGCGGAATGAGGCGCCGGGCGACCGCCTGTACTGCCTGCGGTAGCCCGGCGGGCACCACCGGGGGGGACACCGCGTTAAGGTCGCCCATTGCCGCCCTCCTTACATCGTTCAACAACCTCCTGCCCGGCGGTGGAGACCGCCTTTTTAGATGCGCGACCTCGCCTGTCGAACGGCATTTGGGGGTGGTCAACTAGGGTGCGGCTCGCCGGACTGGAGTCCTGGGAGTAATCCTTAAGCCCAGTCGGCGGCGTGCCGACGCACCGGTTAGGTTTGGAACGGAAATGGACGGGAATGGTGGCTCCGGCGCGGCCAGCTTGTTCCGGCTCCGGTGTCACCAACGGCCCTGTTCCACGGGCAGCATAAGCGAGGCGCAACGAATGGCGACGCAGGCGACCGCGTATGATGAACCCCTTTGCCAAAATCATGGCGACTGTTCCCGCCCTTCCCCAAACGTGCTCTATCCAGATGCGCCTCCCGCGCGCTTTGAATTTCGGTTCCTTCAGGCCATCGCGCGCCGCATCCCCTTCATGCAGGATCGTCTGCTCGCCAGCGCGGCCTCGGCCGGGATGCCCGGCTTCGACGGTGGCCGGGCGACCGGAGCGCCAGCGTGGGGAGGCGCAGAACCGTGCTTCGCGCGACTCCCTGTATCCAGGCCGCCCGCCGACGCTCACCGCATTGCCTATGCCGGCCAGCTTTCGCCGTCGAGCGGCGCGGTAGATTTCCTGATCTGCGCGGCCGCCTGGGCCGAACGCAACCCGGACCGGTGCCTGGAGCTGTGCTGGATCGGCGAAGGCAACCTACGCGGCGTGCTGATGGCCCAGCCGTTGCCGGCCAACCTCCGGCAGGAGTTCACGGGGGCGCTCGCCCCCGTCGAGATGGCGGAGCGGTTCGGGCGCACCGGCTTGTTCGTCGCCGTCACCACCCGTG
>CAXTDP010000038.1:6011-17065 GCA_964242295.1 uncultured Acetobacteraceae bacterium
GCCCCGAGCCTGTCCCGTTGCTGGCCGCCATTCCTGGCGATTGCAATGGCGGCCGGGCTTGTGGTGCTCGGCAGCAGCCGAAACCCCTCGGTCCGTAGCCTGGTCGCGCCCGGCCAAACCGGGTGGCTGTTCGACCCCTACTCTGCCAAGGAGATGCTGGACGTGTTAGACGCCGCCCTTGTAACGTCGCCTGTCCAACTGGACGCCATGCGGGCCGCCGCGCGCGCGCGGATCGGTGCCCTGCAGCCAGAGGCGCTCGCCCAGGTGGCACCTCCAGGTTGGCAACGGGCGGTGGCCGCCCGCACCCTGGCCTGACCGGCAAAATGGCACTCGGCTCCATCAGCCGGGGCGGCGCAGGCGTTGCTGGTGGGCTGGCCACGCCCCGCCGCAGCCCCACCCTAGCCCCGGCCGCCCTGGCATGGAGCGAGGCGCACTTGGATGCTCAGGGGCGCAGCACGGGCCACAGTCCGCTGCTCCTGGTTTCCGCAATGGCCGGAATTGCCGATGTGGCCGTCATCTTCGGGCTGTCGGTTGCTGCGTTCATTCTCCGACACGGGCTTGCGGCCATTCCGGCCGACATCCTGCTGACGTCGGCGCTCGCCACCCTTTTAGGGGTGAATACCCTATACTTGTCGGGCGCTTACGCGCTTCGCCCCGGGGCAGGGGTCGCCATCCAGGCCGGCCGGGTGATCCAGGCTTGGACCGTCGTCTTCGTGCTGCTGCTCGTCATCGGCTACCTTTCGAAGACGCTCGAAGACTACTCGCGGTTATGGGCCGTCACCTGGTATGTGTCAGTAGCGGTCAGCCTGATCCTGGTCCGCGTTGCCGCCCAGGCGAGACTGCGGCGGCTGGGAAGCCGGGGTCGGCTTGCCTCCACCCTAGCGGTCGTGGATCTTTGCGGCCGCGGCCAGGACTTCGCGCGCAAGTTGGTGCGGAGCGGAGCCGACGTGCGGCTGTTGGGCGTGTTCAGTCCCAGTGCCAAGGCCGTTCCGGGCAGCGCCCCAGACGCTCCACCAGGCCGAGGGCTGGATGACCTCGTCACTTTGGCCGGGCTGTTCCGCGTTGACGATGTGCTTGTGCTCGTCTCCGGCGAGACGACGGCCAACGTTCCGGTTGTCCTGCGCCTGCTTAGCACGATCCCAGCGAATATCCGACTTTGCCCAGTGCTGCCGGAATTGGCCCATGCGCCGATCCGAGAGGCCGGGCTGATGCACGACCATGCCGTGCTTACCGTACATCACCGTCCCCTCGGCGGATGGAAAAGCATGTTCAAGCGGATTGAAGACCTCCTGCTTGGCAGCGTTGCGGCAGTGCTGCTGGCTCCCCTGCTTCTGCTGATCGCCGCTCTGGTCAAGCTCGATAGCTCAGGCCCAGTGCTGTTCCGGCAGGCACGCCAAGGCTTCAACAACAATGTCATCATCGTGCTGAAGTTCCGCACCATGGTGCATCGGAGGGAGGAGGAGCAGGGGGTCCCGCAGGCGACGCGCGACGACAAGCGGGTGACACGCCTGGGGCGCATCCTGCGGCGCACCAGCCTCGACGAGCTGCCCCAGATCTTCAACGTCCTGCTCGGCGACATGTCGCTGGTTGGGCCGCGGCCCCATGCTGTCGCTCACAACCAGCATTACTCGGGGCTGATTGACGACTACCTCGGGCGGCACCGAGTGCAGCCCGGCATCACGGGCTGGGCGCAGGTCAACGGCCTGCGCGGGAGAACGGATACGTTGGATAAAATGCAGCGGCGGGTCGAACACGACCTTGCCTACATTGACAACTGGTCGGTCTTCCTCGATCTGCAGATTATGGTCCTGACGGTGTTTTCTGTCCTGTTCGACCGCGAGTCGGCCTACTGACCAATAGGGCGCGCCCCGGCCGGGATGTGCGGCAGGCTTACAGGGTGGAAGCCGATCATCGCTGCCGGCGATCCGCGGGTTAGGGCATAGGCACCTGCCACTTGATCGTCTTGATACACACTTTTGCAACCGGGACCGGCCAGGACAGGACTGGCATCTGCAACCGGCGCGGTTCCCGTCATGTCTGCGGCCAGGGCGCTGCAATAAAGGTTGCTCTCAATTGACGGCTGGCCGCCCTCCATCCAGACATAAACTTTGGGCGCCGGGCTATCTGAAAGGATAATGTTGCGGGTGATCTTGTTGCCGCGCTGGGCGTTCGTGGGATTGGTGTCGGCTGGCGCTGCCTGGAACAGCACTGCTGATGGATTGCCCGGGCCAAGGTCCAGGATGTTGTTTGCGATGAGGTTGCCGCTGCCGCCATGGATCTGCACCGCGTCCGACCCGGCGTTGCGTATGACGTTGCCAACAACCACGGCACCATTCGTCGAATCATCAAGGTAGATGCCGACGTTGTGACGCTGGCCATCGGGGTCCGGCAAGCCGACGCCGTCCACCCAATTGGACGCGATTACCATGTGGGTGTCCACCTGGCTGCGCCCTAGTAGATAGATTGCTCCGCTGTCCCACGCCGTCAGGTTGGCCCGGCGGATGGTGTTGCCGATTATCGCATTGCCGACATTGACTGTTGCCGCATCCCAATTGGCGATGCCGATCCCCATCCCGGCCGTGTTTTCGATCAAGTTCGAGGCAACACGGTTGCGATGCACGCCATGCAGGAAAATGCCCCCGCCATGGGTTTCCGGGGCGCCGGCGCCGTTGACCCAGTTGCCAATGACTTCGTTGTCGTTGCTGAGATCCTGCACCTCAATCCCTGTTCGCGCGGCGTTGCGAACGGTGTTGCCCAAGAGCCTGTTGCCGCTGGCGTGGTCGAGTCGGATGGCGGTCCCTGCGTCGCTGCTCTCGATGTCCTCAATCAGGCAGTTTTGCGCGCGCGCCAAGGTCAACGTCGTGCCTCCAGGCGTCGTTGGGCCGAACCGGATGTGCGCGATCGTGATGTCATGGGTGTCGGAAACGATGAACAAGGCGTCGGGCAAGCCTTGTGCACCCTGAAAAACCGGTCGCTCCCCATCACAGCCTAAGAGGCGCATGCCGGCCTGCCTGGCGCCGAGCAGGACAGGCTGCGCCAGCAGGTAAGTTCCACCGTGGAAGTATACTGTCCTCAGCCCTGTTTCAGCCATCAAGGCCAACGCCCGTTCGGGGGTAAGCACAGGGTCGGTCGCGCCGCCGTTGTGGGCATCGTCTCCATCGGGCGAGGCAAAGATCGCGCCCGCATTGGCGTCGGCGCCACGCTGACACTGGCCTGTTACGCCTGCCTGCGGTACGAGCGGCACACTGCTTGCCAGAGCCGGCGGGTTATACGCCGCGAAGTCCGGTTCGGCTGCATGGGCGCAGCAGGCCCCGTGCGTCCAGACAAGAGATGTGCAGGATATTACGCCTGCCCAAAGAACAGGCATAATGACTCCTGTGTGCAATCCCGTGTGCATGGTGCGCCCTTCTTATCGAGTTGTGGACAGCCTGCCATTCAGCCCAGCACAGGCCAAGTGACCATGATGTTCGGTGGAAGTCTTGTTGAGGACACCAAGTGGGATCTGCAATACAGGAGCCCTGCAACCTGGGCCCCTCAATTCTCATAGAATTTTGATCTCTATTGGTAATAATTATGCAAGGGTCCTGCGTCAACAGCCGGCGGGCGTCGTCGCGCAGGACGACCGTGAGCGGGTCGTCAACTGCATCGGACTGACGGAGGGGAACAACGCTGCTGCTCGACATGGCGTGTTGGCCCCGTCGGGAGTTCAGGCGGGCCTTCACCCGCCTCGATACGCCACCCTTCTCACACCGTGGTAAACCAGGTTTGAACATAACTCTTTCCTGAAACGAAGTTCTCAACTAAACCTACACGGAGGCCTCGAATAAACTTTTTTGAATGATGGAGAGACGCTCATGGGTGAGTTAAGGGCATCGCCGGCACCGTACGAGACTTTCCCAATCTCCGTGACGAGGGTCTGGGAAGAAGTTAGACGCTTCTGCAACGATCGTGGGCCTGCTTAGAGGAAAGTGCTTGTGGAGCAAAGCCTTTATGGACCTTACAAGTAGCCACGACGATGCGGACCAGCCCCTTCGGGCGCGCAGGCAGCATAACTCCTACAATGGGTTACAAAATTTGCCACTAGATCCTAGTGACCTGCTGCTGTCGCATGCCTCAAAGAGAGGTGGATCTCCAATGCGCAAGGTCCTCCTCATCGTTCCCGGGCGTTTGTTCCGGGATGGGCTGAAAAGCATGCTGCAAGCAGCGAACATGACCATCGTCGCGGATTGCGACATCCTGGCCGATGCTTCGGAAGTGCTGGACGGCTGCGACCAGCCCGACCTTGTGGTCGTGAGCGCCCAAAACGGCGACGATCTTGGAGACATGACGGAGCTGCAAGCACTGCGGTCGAGGCTGCCCGGCACCCGATGGATTGTGCTGTGCAACATGTCCGTGGCCAACCTTCTGCGCAGTGCCGTTGGTGCCGGGATTGACAGCATTCTGCTGCAAGACATTCCGGCTGAAATCCTGCATCACGTCGTCGAGTTAGTGATCCTCGGGCATTCCTTGGTGCCATGGGAGCTTACGGCGCATCTGACCAGTCCGAGCGAGCCTGTGCCCGTTGCATCGCCGCCTAGTGCTGCGCCACCGCTGGTGGACGGGCTAGCCCCGGCAGAGGTTATATCACATCTCAGGCCTGCCCCCGAAGACCTGGCCAAGTTTGGAAACGTGCCAACTGCCATGACACCGGACGGGATGCACTATAAGTCTACACCAGCGCGGCAGCACGCCTTGGCCGAACGCCCCGCTATTCCCGGGCCGCCGCTGCTATCTTCCGTGCAGGTGGACAGCCTGGCCAGCCGAGCAGTCAAGCTTTCCGAGCGCGAGGCTGAAATCCTTCAATGCCTTGTAAACGGCGCGTCAAACAAGGCAATTGCCCGCGACCTGGGGATAGCAGAGGCTACAGTCAAGGTTCACGTCAAAGCCCTATTGCGGAAAATGCAATTGCAGAACCGCACGCAAGCGGCCATCTGGGCGCTCACCAATGCTCGGGCGAGCAAATTCTCCGCTGTATCTCCTCTCGACAGTGAAGACTGTGCTGCGATGGGCACCACAGGACGTAGGGCGCAAGACTCGAGCCAGAAAGACTTGGGCGAGGGGGGATCTCCCCACCTAAATTCCCACCCCTGAAGACTCCCTGGGTCTAGTTCAGGATCGAGTTCCCGGAAATAAGGAGGTAGTCTTGCCTGACTCTTGCGTAACTCGCCGCAGCCTTGGCCTCATGATGCTGGCCCTTGCGGGATGCGGTTCCTACTTGCCGCAAGACGGTCCGAAGTACGGCGATGTGATAGACGGTGCGTCACTGCGGATTGGGACTGCTGGGCCTAACGCCAGGCTTACCTATGCTTTGGTCAAGGTTGATGGCGAGGTGCTCCGGCGCCTCCTGTCGGAAGACAATGTCCCCACGTTCGACACCAGTTTCATCGCAGCATCCAACAACGGCGGCCTTAACGGGATCGGGACCGGCGACCTCGTCGGGGTGACCATATTCGAGGCCGGCGCCGGCGGATTGTTCGTTCCGGCCGAGCCTGGAAGCCGGGCCGGGAACTACGTCCAGTTGCCGCCGCAGCAGGTTGACGGCTCCGGCAACATCCTTGTGCCGTTTGCCGGGCAGGTACGCGCTGCTGGACGTTCGCCCCAAGCCGTGGCGCGCGACATCCAGACCAAGCTGGCGGACCGCGCGCTGGAGCCGCAAGCGGTGGTCACCGTCACCGAACGGAGGTCAAACGCCGTCAACGTCACTGGAGACGTGACAACCTCTGCGCACTTTTCCATCGAGCCGGGCGGGGAGCGCATCCTTGGCGCCGTGTCCCGCGCCGGCGGCCCGAAGTTCCCAGCCTACGAGTCCCTAGTCACCCTGCAACGAGGCTCCACGACCGCAAAGGCCTTCCTATCCGAAATTTTGCGTAACCCCGAGCAAAACATCCGCTTGCAACCTGGCGACACCGTCTATGTGTCCCGCACGCCGCGCTACTACCTGGCGCTGGGTGCGGTCGGGCCGGGACAGTATCTAGGTCTGGTCAACCGGCGCCTGCCGTTCGAGGATAGCCGGCTGTCACTGGCATCTGCCATCGCCAAGGTGGGCGGGTTGTCCGACGACCGGGCCAACGCCAAGGCAGCTTTCGTTTACCGGTTCGAGCAACGGAGCGCTCTTGCAAGCATCGGCGTGCAAACGCAGCCTGACACGCCAGCGATTATCCCTACCGTCTATTACGTGGACCTCAGCGACCCCGCCGGCTACTTCCACGCCAACCAGTTCTCGATGCGCGACGAGGACCTGATCTACGTGTCCAACTCGCCCTCGACTGACTTGGCCAAGTTTCTCGCACTCATCCTGCCACTCGCCTACAGTTCCGCCAACTTCCGCGCGTTGTAGCGCCGGACCTGCCCGGACGACTTAATCCCTGTCCGGGCAGGGCATGTTCCTAATCATCAAGGAGATCAGCCTTTTGTGAAGGTGCCACAACGAAGGAACGGCAGGATTATGCTTCGAGGCCGCATCGATTCCAGTGGTGTGCCGCAAGGAGCAGCGTCATGGCAACCTGGCAATCCGGAACCACAATGACGACGGCGCGACTGCATTGTGGCGCACCGGGACCGCTGGGCCGTGTCCTGGTGGCAGGCGGTGGCGGCTTCATTGGCGGCCACCTTGTAAACGCCCTGTTGGCCCAGGGGTGCAGGGTGCGCGCCGTGGATTGCAAGCCGCTGGGCGAGTGGCATCAGATAAACCCGGCCGCAGAGAGCGTCGTTGCCGACCTGTCACGCCTAGAGGCTTGCCATGTGGCTGCGAGAGGCGTTGACGTGATCTACAACTTGGCCGCCGACATGGGCGGCATGGGCTTCATCGAGGCGCACCGGGCCGATTGCATGTTGTCCGTGCTGATCAACACGCACCTGCTGTTAGCAGCGCGTGAAGCCGGGGTGTCGCGTTTCTTCTACAGCTCGTCCGCCTGCGTTTACGCTGCCGGCCACCAGCAGTCACCCAATGTCCTGCCTTTGAAAGAGTCAGATGCCTACCCGGCGGAGCCAGAGGACGGCTATGGATGGGAAAAGCTGTTCAGCGAGCGGATGTGCCGCCACTTCACGGAGGATTTCGGCCTGGAAACCCGCGTCGCCCGTTATCACAATGTCTATGGACCTCAAGGCACCTATGAGGGCGGCCGGGAAAAGGCGCCTGCTGCCATCTGCCGCAAGGTTGCCGCCGCCAAGCTGTCCGGGCAGCGCGACATTGAGATTTGGGGTGACGGCGAGCAGACGCGAAGCTTCATGTACATCGATGACTGTGTTGAGGGCACGCTGCGGCTCGCCAACAGTGGCGTGCGCCATCCCGTCAACATCGGCAGCGCCGAGCTAGTGACCATCAACCAGCTTGTGGACATAGTTTCGGATATCGCCGGCGTGACGCTGCGCCGCAGCCACAACCTGTCGGCACCACAGGGCGTGCGGGGTCGCAACAGCGACAATACTTTGATCCAGGCGGCGCTGAGCTGGGCGCCGTCCATATCGCTGCGGGCTGGGCTTGAACAGACCTACATCTGGATTTACAACGAACTCGCGGCGGAGGGCGCAGCAAACCGCATGCCCGTATCTCGCCAGCACGCCGCGGTTACCGCCTGACCCGGATGCGATCCTCCCGCGTATCCTCACCTGCATGACCCGCGAATCACGGCGCGAGAACGTGCTTGGCGTTGGCGTCAGCGCGATCGACCTCGGCGACGCGTTGCGCATTGTGGACTGCTGGATCAGGTCGGGAGACCGGCAGTATGTTTGCGTGACGGGCGTGCATGGCGTCATGGAAAGCTGGCGGTCCCCGGCGCTGCGGGGCATCCACAACCGAGCTGGCATGGTGACTCCGGATGGCCGCCCCCTGGCCTGGCTGCTGCGCCTAGGCGGGCACCGGGGGACCAGCCAGGTTTGCGGGCCGGAGCTGATGCCGGCCTTGTTCATGGCCGGGCAGGATCGCGGCTATCGGCATTTCCTGTATGGGGCGACGGAAGACACGCTGGACCGCCTGCAGCGCGGGCTGCTGCAGGCCGCTCCGCAAGCCAAGGTGGCCGGCACCCTCGCCCCGCCTTTCCGGCCCATGACGTTGCAGGAAGACCAGCAGGCGGTCGAGTTTATCAATGCATGCCGCCCTGACGTTGTTTGGGTCGGCCTGAGCACGCCCAAGCAGGAAGTGTGGATGGCCGAGCACCGGGGTAGGCTCGCGGCGCCGGTGCTGATCGGCGTCGGTGCCGCGTTCGACATGAACGCCGGCCTGAGGCGGCGGGCGCCGCAAGTGCTGCGAAAAGCCGGACTGGAATGGGCCTACCGCACGGCGCAGGAGCCGCGGCGGTTGGCCGGGCGCTACTTCCGCAACAACCCGGCCTTCCTTGGTTTGATCGTGCTGCAAAAAACTGGGCTGCTGAAGTTGCCCTTGCCCAATGTCGAGGAGTCAATCGGCGGGCAGAGACGCGCTTGATAGCGGCATCCGCCAGCTCCGCACCGCCGGCCGAAACGTGGGTTCAGGCGGCTCTCAGCCCGATCTGCGTTTGGTCGATCGAAACGAAGCCGATGCCGTCCGAGCCAGTGGCATAGCTGCCCCCGCTGAACCCTGGTGCCACGAAGCTCGGCTTGGTGTCGGGATAGGTGTTGAGCGACGCTCCTGTCGTGCTCCAGTAGTCGTTGCCGGAGATCGTGGGGTTGCCGCCGGCCAGAAAAGCAAACAGCGGGTTGCGGCTGCTGGAGTTCTCCGATTGGACGACGTTTCCCGTCACGCTGTTGTTCCGCAGCGGATTCGTGTTCGGCTGGTCTGACGGCGCTGCCTGGAATAGCCCGACCGATGCGTTGCCAGTTTCAATGTCGAAGACGTTGCCGCTGAACCGGTTGTTGCTGCCACCGTGGATTTCGAAGCCGTCCGACCCGATCCCAGTGACAATGTTGCCCGTCGCCGTCACGCCGTTGGTATTGTCGTCCAGGTAGATGCCAACGCTGTGCTGGCTGGCGCTTCCCGTACCGTTGATAAAGTTCATCTGAACCGTCGTTTGCGTGTCGGCGCCGGACCGCCCGAGAATGTAGATCGCGCCGGAGTCCGTTGAGGACAGGTCGGCGTTCTGAATCTTGTTGTTGGCAATCGTATTGCCGATGTTCTGCGTCCCGGTGCTGGACGTGTAGAAGTCCGACAAATTGATGGCAGCGCCCTGCGTGTTCTGGATCAGGTTATGGGTAATCTGGCTGCTGCTGGCACCATGCAGGTAGAAGGCGCCGCCGTATGTCTCGGCCGCGCCGACCCCGTTGATGCTGTTGGAGTCAAAGACGTTGCCGTTGCTGCCGTCCTTGACCTCGACGGCGCTGCTGGCGGTGGACAGCATCGTATTGCCGGAAATGGTGTTTCGGCTTGAGCCTTGCAGCAAGACGTCCGCGTTGTTGTTGCGGAATGTGATGCCGGTGATGCCGATGCTTGTGCTGCGGTCCAATAGCACGGCTGGCCCTGCAGAGTTTACGAAAGTCATGCCCGTCAGCGTGATCCCGGACCCGCCCGTGACGGAAATGGCGGTTTGCGCACCCGCGGCGTCCAGCACGGCGGCCCCGTTACCGGTGATCGTCAGGCCGGTATCGGCGCTGCCTAGGTGGACGGCCGAGGTCGTGGCGTATGTCCCCGCGGCAACAGAGATGTTCTTGATTCCCGCCCCTTCGGCAACCGTGACGGCTCGTTGCAGGGTAGCGAACGGACGGGCGGCGCTGCCGTCGCCGCTGTCACTACCGCTGGCGGCTACGTAAAGCTTCGGGGTGCCGGACGGCGTGTTCTGCGAGATTGGCGTTGCTGTGGGCGTGGGCGTGGGCGTGGGCGTCGGGGCAGGCGTGGCAGTTGGCGCTGGACTGGAAACCGGCACCGTTACGACGGTCGGGGTCGAGACGGGCACTGGCGTCGAAGTTGAAACGGGCGCCGGGGTTGGCACGGGCGTCGTTGCCGCCGTGGGAACGGGCGTGGGTGTAGGCGTGCCGGGGAACAGCGTCGCGGGCAGGGCGAAGTTGATTGTGCCGCCGAAGTACATTTGGCCCCACCCGGCATAGGTGCCTTGCGGCGACACGTAGGTTTCATTGGCGCTGGCCGAACTGACGGTCGTTCCGCCGATGGAAATCGACTGAATGGTGAGCAGCTGGGCAGAGGAGGTGTGGTTCGGATACAGGATCGAGACGGTGTGGGCCGTACCAGCGGCAAGGTCGGCGGAAAACGCGTAATTTTTGGTATTGTTTGACCCCACGAGCGACGATCCAATTGTCACTCCGTCGATCACGAGCACCATTTTAGGGTAGTCGGAACTGTTGAAACTGGCACTTGCGGTCACGTTGATGTCGTACTTCATGGATACTGCTCCATCTGATTAGAACGAGGACCGGCCAGCCCTAGCTTGGCCTGCCCGCGCCGAGAGTTTGCTGAGACGTGGAACCGGAACCGGGAGAACCGGACCGGGGTTGAACTGGCGGTTCGCAAGACCGCCCGTTCCGGGTGCAGCCGCGCTCCTCGGCAGCATGGAGGGCGCAAGGGGTGCTGCGGTTGATAGGTCAGGCCGTGCCAGGCGACTCAACATGCAAGAGGTGGCACCCGCCGTTCAGCAGCCTGGCGCAGGTCCTAGTATGTCGGGCGGCCATCAAGATAGGCCTGCTCACACCCGATGACATGAATTGAAATTATCTAATAAGCATAAACAAAGTATAACGGCAAATACCACCTTTTCACTACATCCAAGTTATGCAATGTAAAGTCAAAGCACTCAGTAGTAAGCTGCAGTTTCGCTTTCATCTGTTCAATGGACGTAACTTCACTCATATATGCCGACTATGCTTCGGTCAACGCGCCTTTAGTCAGGATAAGTAGTTACAGAGGAAGTTTCATTGTAGTTGCCAAATCCATGCCCAATTTGGAATAATTAATCAAATTATTGAGTAATCAACGGCAGTCTCCAGATAAGGATCTGTCGCAGAAATTATCTCCAGGCCTCATTTTGCGAGTTGACCATGGGAGTGTCAAAAACCTGGGGCAACCTACTTGCCTTTGTCGGGCTGAACAGCCT